>JABBOW010000216.1 GCA_012927595.1 Cellulomonas sp. | reverse complement strand
CGAGGATGATCGCCAAAGCGTCGTCGTGCCCAGGGTCGCAGTCGAGGATGATGCGTTCGGTCATGGGACCAGTTCTCCTTCGAACAGGGCAGTACGCCCACGACACACGCGGGCCGGCCACGGGTGGATGTCAAGCAGGCTGTGTCGCCGGTGTGACTGAGGTGCGTGCGGTGCGAATCTTGCGAAACTGGATGCCCGCGAGGACCAAGGCGACGATCGTGATGACATACGGCGTCATGAGGGCGATGTTTGAGTTGAACCCGGCGATGCCGAGCTGGTCGGCGACAGCGTCCGCCGCACCGAAGATGAACGCAGCCACCATTGTGCGCACCGGCTTCGCCAGGCCGAAGGTCAACGCCGCGACGGCGATGAAGCCACGGCCGGAGGTCATCCCGGCGGTAAAGCTTCCGAGGGTCGCCATGGCCAGCTGCGCACCGGCGAGCCCGCACAGCACCCCGGAGATGAGGATGCTCTGCGCCTTCACCTTCGTGACCCCGATGCCGGCAGCCGCAGCGGCAGCCTCGTCCTCCCCGACGGCGCGCAGGTGCACGCCGTACCGGGTCCGGTACAGCACGACCGAGGCCAGCGGCACGCACAGGAACGCGAGCCAGACGAGCGCCGTCTGGTCGTTCAGGGCCTGCCCGATGACCGGGATGTTCGCGAGCGGGCCGAGCGAGACGCGCGGGAGGGAGATGGTCGACGTCGACGGTGTCGTCCCGGGGTTCCCGTAGATCACCTGGAGAAGGAACACGGAGAGTCCCGCAGCGAGCAGGTTCACGCCGATGCCGACGACGATGAAGTCGGCCTTGAGCCAGAGGCTCGCCACGGCGTAGATCACGGACAGCAGGAGTCCGGCGGCAATCGCGGCCAGGACCCCGACCCACGGGTTGCCGACCGCGGAGCCCACCGAGATCGCCGCGAAGGCACCGATCAGCATCATGCCTTCAAGGCCGATGTTGAGGATGTTTCCTTGCTGGGTGAACGCGCCGCCGAGGGCTGCGAGGAGCAGCGGGGCGACCTTCATCAGGACCACGAAGAGCGTCGTCGCCGTGAAGATCTCACCGAGGACGTTCATCGCGCATCTCCTGTCTTCTCGCCAGCGCCAGCGCCAGCGCCAGCGCCGTCACTGGCACCGGCAGTTTGCGGTGGTGGCCCTGAGGCCGGCTTCGGCGCGAGGGTTCGCTCGAGGCGGCTGTCGCTCCGCGCTTCGGATCCGGTGCCATCCGCTGCGGCGGAGTCGCGCACTTGGGTGTTGCCCGCGGACAGGCCTTCCGGGCGGCGAAGGTGAAGCATCGCCAGCACTTTCTGGCGTGTGCGTCGATCGATCACGAACACTGCTGTGATCAGCAGAATGATGATGCCCTGGATCACGCTGACCAGGGGGAACGGTACCGACGCGTAGACCTGCATCGAGTTCGAGCCGGCCATCATGTTGGCGTAGAAGGCAGCAGCGACGATGGCTGCCCACGGGTTGAGGCGCGCGAGCAGAGCGACCGTGATACCTAGGAACCCGTAGCCCGGTGAAAAGGTCTGCAGGAACCGACCACCATTGGGACCGAGCACGAAGATCGCACCGGCGAGACCGGAGACGGCTCCCGATATTGCCATCACTTGGACGCTCATGGCCTTCGGGTTCACGCCGGTGTACTCGGCGAACCTGTTCAGCTCGCCGAGCTGTCGCACCTTCAGGCCCCACACCGAACGGGTCAGCACCAGGCCGAGCACGAGCACGGCGACCAGCGCGACCAGGAGGTCGATCCCGATGCCGTACTCGGGGCTGAACATAGTGAACAGGGCGTCGGGTGTGATCTTCCGCGAGGCGGCCAACCCAGCGGTCGGGTCATAGAACGGGCCTGTCACGAGGTACCCCGTAAACAGGATTGCGATCGTGCTCATCATGAGCGTGGTCACGATGATGTTGACGCGCCAAAAGGCCAGCAGCGCGCCGGGGATCATGCCCCACACCATCCCACCGACAAGTCCGAGGGTGAGTGCGATGAGCGTGACGACCGGTCCGGGCAGCGACGTGAACGTGAAGCCCGCCCAGGCTCCGGCGAAAGCCCCGATATAGAGCTGGCCCTCTCCGCCGATGTTGAAGAAACCGGCCCGGAAAGAGATGATCACGGCCGCCGAGAGGACCGCAAGAGGGATGAACTGTGCGATCAGCGCGCCGATCCCCTGGGGGCTCTGGAAGCTCGAGAAGAAGAGCTGCTTGTAGGCAACGACGGGGTCCTGCCCGAGCGCGACGATGATCACCATCCCGATGAGCAGGGCGATCACGACCGCTGCGACTGGTGCGATCGAGCCACGCACGAGGGCCCGCCCTGTCCTGCCCAGCCGACGCGCGAGTGGCTCGTTCGTCGGCTCACCTGCGGCCCCACGGGCTCGCCCGGGGCGGTTGCCCTGCGCCGATGACCGATTGGCGGCCGTCTGCTTGGCACGCGTCCTGGTCACGGCCGCGCCGGGGTCCGCGACGGCCGTGTGGACACGCTCCGCCGCCCGAGCTCGCTTCTCCTCGGCTGCGCGCACCTTGTCGGCGCTCGGCCGCACACCGGCCATGGCGAGCCCGACGGCAGCCTCACTCATGGACTCCTGGGTGAACTCGGCGATGATCTGACCGCGATACATGACCAGCAGCCGGTCTGACAACGACATGACCTCGCTGAGGTCTGCTGACAGCAGCAGGACACCGGCGCCCCGATCCCTGCGCGACACGATCGCGTTGTGGACGAACTCCATCGCCCCGACGTCGACGCCCCGGGTCGGCTGGCTCACCAGGAGCAGCTCTGGGTTGCTCGTGAACTCACGCGCGATGATGACCTTCTGGACGTTCCCCCCGGAGAGCGTGCCGATCGGGGTTGCGGGTGAGGCGTCGCGCACATCGAACTCGGAGATCAGGTCGCGCGTGAACGCGTTCATCGCGCGCGAGCTGAGCCAGCCATGGCGGGCGATCGGAGGAGTCAGGTGCGTCGGGACGACGTTCTCCGCGACGGACAGTGCCGGGCCGGAGCCCACCGCGTCCCGGTCCTCCGGGATGTAGGCGAGACCCGCGGCGCGTCGCCCCGCAACGCCGGCCGTCGTGATGTCGGTGCCGGCGAGCGTGAACTTGCCACTGTCGATGGACTGCATCCCGGCGATTGCGGCGGCGAGCTCGGACTGACCGTTCCCTTCGACGCCTGCGATGCCCACGATCTCACCTGCGCAGACCGTGAGACTCAGGTGGTCGAGCACCGTCACGCCTCGGTCGTCGATCACCGTCAGATCGTCGACGCTCAGGACCGGGTCCCCCGGGTCGGCAGGGGTGTGATTGATGCGCAGGAGGACCTCGCGGCCGACCATCATCTGTGCGATGTCCGCCTGGGACAGGCCCACGTTGGGGAGTGTGCCGATCGTCCGCCCGTCCCGGATCACCGTGATCTCGTCGGCGATCTCCAGGACCTCGCCGAGCTTGTGGGAGATGAACACGACCGCGCAGCCCTTCTCGGCCAGGGAGCGCATCACGATGAAGAGCTCGTCGGTCTCCCCAGGGGTGAGGACGGCCGTCGGCTCGTCGAGGATCAGCAGGCGGGTGTCGTGGCTGAGGGCCTTGAGCACTTCGACTCGTTGCCGAAGCCCCACCGAGAGCGAGGCGATCTTGGCGCGTGGGTCGATGGCGAGACCGAAGCGCTTGCTGAGCTCCGAGACCTCGCTTTCCATGGCCGCGGTGTCGAGCGTGCCGCGCTTCGTCGTGAGCTCCCGAGCGAGGAAGACGTTCGCCGCCACCGTCAGGGACGGCACCAGCTTGAAGTGCTGGTGAACCATGCCGATGCCGAGGGCCGAGGCCTTCTGCGGGTTCGCGATCTCGACGGCACGGCCGTCGAACACGATCGTGCCCGCGTCGGGCTGCGCCGTGCCGGCGATCATCGTCATCAGCGTGGTCTTCCCCGCACCGTTCTCGCCGACGAGAGCATGGATGCGTCCGGGAAGGACGGACAACGAGATGTTGTCGTTCGCGACTTTGGGCCCGAAGGACTTGGTGATGCTCTGGAGCTCGAGGAGCGGTTTTGCCATGAGGGGCGTCTCTCTTCGGTCGTGCCGGCCGACGGACGTGCGCGAAGGGGAAGGTTGGGGTGCTGCCGGTCGAGCCGGTCGGCCGGCAGCACCCCGTCCGGTGTCAGAACGCCGTGGGAACCGTGATCTGACCGTCGATGACCTTCTTGGCGAAGGTCTTCACCTGGTCTTGGATCGCCTGCGGGACGATGGCGCCGTTGTTCTCGAAGTCCAGCTTGACGCCGTCGTTCGCCAGCCCGTAGGAGGTTGTCTTGCCGAACTCGAGCTTGCTGCCGGCGTACGCGTCCACTGCGGACTTCAAGGACACTCCGATGTTCTTCTCCATCGAGGCGAGCACGTTGCCGGAGGCCAGCGCGTTCTGGTTGGAGTCCACGCCGATCGCGTAGCGCTTGGACTCCGCGGCGGCCTTGAGCACGCCGATGCCGGCGCCGCCTGCGACCTGGAAAACGACGTCCGCGCCCTGCTTGAACATTGCAGTGGCCTGGTCGAAGCCCTTGTTCGAGTCCGTGAAGTTCCCGACGTAGGACACGAGCACCTGGATCGACGGGTCGACCGCCGCGGCCCCGCTCTTGAAGCCGTCGACGAAGTCGTTGATGACGGGGATGTCCATGCCGCCGACGAGTCCGACCTTCTTGGTCCCTCCGGCGAGCGGGAACTGCGACTTGTTGGTCGTCACCTGGGCGGCGAGGACTCCTGCGAGGAACGAGCCCTCGTTCTGCTTGTAGACGATCGATGCGACGTTCGGCTGGGCCACGACGGAGTCATAGATGACATAGTGCTGCTTGGGGTACTTCGGTGCCACGGCTGTCAAGATGTCGACCATCTGCGACGTGCCCGTGACGACGACGTCCCACTTGCCGTCCGAGGCGGACTCCAGGTTCGCCTTCCACTGTGCGGGGTTGTTGGCATCCGCCTGGATGTTCAGCGTGTTGCTGCCAGCGTCCTTCAAGGCTGCCATGCCGCGCGCGGCGTCGTCGAAGAAACCCTGGTCTCCCAGCGCCCCGTTGACGACGTTGGCCACCGAGGGGTGGGAGGCCCCACCCGTCGACGAACCGGTGGCGGCGGGCGAGGTCGTCTTGGCGCTCCCACTGCACGCCGTCAGGCTCAGCGCCGCAACTGCGGCCACCGCCAGCCCGCTTACCAATCGCTTGTTCATGCCTCTGCTCCTTTGCAGGTCATCCATCTGGGGGATTGCGTGATCCGTGCGGTCATCCGTGGTGAGTGCCCGCCTCCTCAGCTCGTCCGCCCGCGTCCGGTGTGCGGTCCGGTACCTGCCCGAGGGATGCCAGCACCGCGGCGCGCCCGGGCATCCCGGTCGTCGCGCCGAGAGCTCCCACTGACACGGAAGCGGCATGCACGGCCCAGTGCGCGGCCGCGAGCAGCGCCTCGCCCCGGCTCAAGGCGTCCGCCAGCGCTCCGATGAAGGTGTCTCCCGCCCCGGTGGTGTCGACCACCGAGACGATGGGAGCGGCGATGTGCGTGACACCCACGCCCTCCCAGACCAGCGCTCCGCGTGCCCCGAGTGTCACTACGACAGCACCCGGAAGACCCAGGGCGGCCAGCGATGTCGCGATGTCACGGTGATCCTCCGGGAGCGCGCATCCGGTGACGGCCTCGTACTCGATCTCGTTCACCACCAGGACGTCGACGAGCGCGAGCAGGTCGGCAGGTAGATGCCGGGCCGGCGCTGGGTTCAGCACGAACGTCCCGGCGGATGCCCGCGCCGCGGCGGCCACCGTCTCCATCCGGATCTCGAGCTGCGACACGACGACGGCCGCACGCCGCAGGAGCTCGGCGGCCGCCTGGATGTGCCGGGGCGAGAGACGGCCGTTGGCTCCGCTGACGACGACGATGGAGTTCTCCGCAAGTGCATCGACCAGCACGATTGCCCGGCCGGTGGGAACTCCGGTCTCCGAGCCCAGGTAGGTGACATCGACAGACTCGCCCCCGAGCGTCTTGCGGACCGCCGCCCCTTCGCGGTCGTCGCCGACCAGGCCGACGAAGGCCACCCTGCGTCCGAGGCGCGCTGCAGCGATCGCCTGGTTGCTGCCCTTGCCTCCGATGAACTGGTCGTACGCGACAGCGCGCACGGTCTCTCCGGGCATGGGGAGTCGCGTCACCGAGGCGACGAGATCGATGTTTACGCTGCCGACGACGGCGACGTCGACGTGCTCTGGCGTCATTGCCACACCCTGCTCAAGAGGGGAGACTGCGAGAACGATTTCTCGCTTCTCATGGATTCAAGCCGTCGAAGGCGACCCTGTCAAGAGCTGACCTGGGGTGGGTACCACCCGGCAATGTTTCGATCTGGTCACGCTGACCTGGATGAAAACTGGCATGCCGAGGACTGCTTCCAGCCTCGCCCCGGTTGACGTGCGCGCGATCCGCATGGAGCCGCGTAGTTACGCCCGCCGTCGGCGAGCGCTAGAGTCCAGATCGAGGGAATCGATTTCTCACTGGTCCTGACCGCATGCCGCCTCCGGGTGGCACGCGAACGGCAGCGATGCGTGCCACGCCGACTGGCGCCACGCCGGGAGGTGTACGGTGCCGACCACGTGTCTGAGGTGTCCTGACGGCTCGTGCCGCTCGCGTCCGGGTCGCAGATTCCACGGGGCCCGTCGGTTCGCGGGTTCCCGTCCTGCCGGACCGAGGGGGAACCGCTGATGGGCAAGAAGGCCACGGTTCGTGACGTTGCCGCCGCCGCGGGCGTCTCTCCGGCGACCGCTTCCCGCGCGATGTCCGGCGACCCGTCCGTGAATCCCGAGATGGTCCGCCGTGTCCTGAAGGCGAGCGCCGAGCTGGGGTACAGCGCGAACGTCTTCGCTCGGGCGCTGCGCACCCAACGGACAGACACGATCGGCATGGTGGTGCCGTCGATCAGCAACCCGTACTTCGTCGTCGCAGTCGAAGCTGTCGAGAAGGCACTCGCCGATTCGGACCGGTCACTGATCCTGTGCGACTCCCATGACTCCGTCGAGACGGAGTCCGCCCGGATCGATCTGCTCGTCCATCGGATGGTCGATGGGCTGGTGGTCATCCCGGTCTCCGCCGAGGAGTCGGTCCCCGCCCTACGCGCGGCGGCGCGCGACGTCGCGGTCGTCCAGTTCGACCGCATTGCCGAAGCGGCGGGCACTGACTTCGTCGGGAGCGACAACATTGACGGGGTGCGGCAGTGCATCGACCACCTGCGCGAACGCGGGTGCACCACCTTCGCCTACATCGGTGCTCGACCGACCACGAGTACCGCCGCCGAGCGACTTCGAGCCTTTCAGGACCTCGCCGCGCAGGTACACACCCCCGACCACTGGCTGCTTCTTGGTGAGTTCACCACCGACTGGGGTCAGGCCGCAGCCCAACGGATGCTCGACGCCGCAGTCCTGCCGGACGCGATCGTGTGCGGTGCAGACGTCATCGCGGTCTCCCTGCTCACGGCACTCCGTGGATCGGGCGTCGACGTCCCCGGCGTAGTCAAAGTTGTCAGCTACGACGACTCGAACCTGGGGATGCTCACGGTCCCCCGCCTCACCTCCGTTCACCAGCCGGTCGAATCCATGGCGCGAGAGGCAGTCCGTCTGCTCGATCACCGTGGGCGGCATAGAGAAGCTCCGAACCGCAAGAGCGTCTTCACGCCGGAGCTCGTCGTGCGGGAGTCGACCGGCGGCAGTGGGGCGTTGCGCTCCTCGACCGGGGAAGCACGCCTGCGGTGATCGCGGTGATCGACGGCGTGGTATGCGTGGGCTGGACGACTGACGACTGACACGCATCGCGCAGGATCCCGAGGTCGTCAAGGTCAGTGGCCGTGACCTCGGCCCTGCGATCGCCACCCGGACCACGGGAGCGACGACCGTCGCGGTGACCGCATGGCCGACGCACCGGCCGGGATCCGCGTGTTCGCGACCGGTGGCCTGGGCGGCGTGCACCGTGGTGCGAACGAGATGTTCGACGAGTCCGCCGATCTCGTCTCGCTCGCGCGGGTGCCCGTCACGGTAGCCGCCGCAGGCGACAAGTCGACCCTTGACATCCGCCCCACGCTGGAACGCCTCGAGGGCCCTCGGCGTCACGGTGCTGGGCTACCCCACCCTGTGCTATCTGGCGTTCTACCTGATGGACTTCGGGCTACCCGTCGACTGGCGGGTGGACAACGCACAGGAGACCTGCGCCGTGATGGCCGCGCAGGACGCGCTCGGGCAGAATCACGCAGTGCTCGTCGCCAATCCGTTGCCCCTCGACCGACAGCTCGACCCGGTACGGCACGACCGCGCTCGCCGAGGCCCTAGCAGAGGCTCGCGCCGCGGGGCTCGAGCAGCACGCGCCATACCCTGACACCCACGAACCCGTCACAAGCGCCGCAAATCATCGTCCACGCCAAACCCACACCCCACCAGAAGACGACTGACGACCCGGAGCACTATGACATCGGGACCACTCGCTCATCAAGGTGGGCAGCCGGCAGCGTTGAGGCGCACGCGCAGGAGGTCCTTCTCCGGTTCAGCTAGCCAGGAGGCGTCCAGCGCCGCCGTGCTCTGTGACGCGAGTTGCGCAAGGGAGAGGCCGAGTTCACGTGCCACGGCAAGGTAGTCGCCAGCCAGGTCCGTCCCACCCATGGCCGGATCGTCACTGCCGAGAGACATGCTCACCCCGGCCTCGTGCAACAGCCAGATGGGGTGGGCCTGCGCGGGGCCGTCGTAGTGGTACGTCGTGGACAGCCAGGCACAGGTGACGTGGATCTGCTCGGACCGCACCCGCTCGAGCAGAACCGAGTCCCGGACCAGTCCGTAGCCGTGGTCGATCCGGGTGCACCCGAGCAGGTCCAGGCAGTCCCGGACCTCCTGTGCCGAGAAGCGTTCCCCTGCGTGCGCCGTGACCCCTAGCCCGCCGGCCCGAGCTAGGGCGTACGCCTGCGTGAAGAGCTCGGGCGGCCCGGTGGTCTCGTCTCCATCCATGCCGATCCCGACGACCAGGTCACGCTCCCCATCGAGCACCTCGCGCACCATGGCGCTCGAGACCTCCGGCCCGTGCCCGCGAAACACCGAAGGAATCAGCCGCGCGACGATCCCCGTCGCCGACTGGGCGTCGTTGGCGCCGTCCGTGAAACCCGCGACAAGGTCCCGGTAGGCCAGGTCCGGATGCGTGGACGGGTTGCAGAAGACCTCCCGGTAGAGGACGTTCGAGCCCCGCGCCGCATCGGTCAGCGACTCGTAGGTGATGCGGGCGACGTCGTCACGGTTGCGGATCGCGGAACCCAGCCGCTCGAAGACCTCCATGAACGAGACCATGTCGTGGTAGTCGTAGACGTGCTCGAGGTCGGCGGTGGGCATCGGGACGTCGTAGCGGCGCGCCAGCTCGACGAAGGTCGAGGGGCGCACGCACCCCTCGAGGTGCACGTGCAGCTCCACCTTCGGCAGCGCACGCAGCGCATCCGCGAACACTGAGCCGACCGGTGGAGCGGCGAGCTTGTCACGTGCACCTTGTCCAGGGCCGCCGCTCATCGGTGGGCGCGGGGGGTGTTCACTGCCGCGGAGGTGAACAGGGCGGCGGGGTTGGTGGTCATCAGCCCGTGTGCGGTTGCGGCGTCCACGCCTGCCTCGACGAGCCGCGGCAGGAACGCGACCGGGACGTAGGCGAAGCCGCTGCCACCGTTGCGGGCCCACTGCACCTTCAAGCCGATGTCGTGGGAGAGCAGCAGGCGGTCCCCGTAGCCGTCACGCACCAGGCCCACCACGGCCTCGACGGTGTCCTGCACAGAGGGCGACTGCCCCTCCCCGGGGAAGTTGAGCTCCATCGCGATCATGTCGAACTCGAGCCACACCCCCCGGTCGGCGATCTCGCGCTGGTAGACCGTCTCCTTGCCCGAGGGATCCATGTGGCACAGCACGACCGCCGCCGGATCCACTCCGTGCTCGGCCACGATGTCCAGCACCTCATGACCCCGCCGTTGCCACCCCGGCAGATGGATGAACAACGGCACCCCCGTCGCCACCTGCGCCAGGCACGAGGCCACCAACGTCGCCCGCTCAGCCGCGGTGAACGAGGGACCTACCCCGATCTCCCCGATCGAGCCCACTCGCACGCGCTCGCCGCCCGGCAGCTGCACACCGTCCCGGATCTCGCCCACCAGCTCCGCTGTCATCCCCGCGACGTCCTCGTCAGTGAGCGTGTGCACGTCCCCGTGCGACAGACACCAACCACCCGACATCACGATCTGCAGCCCCGTGCGCCGAGCGAGGTCGAGCAGCGCGGTGGGTTGGCGTTCAGTGCCGGTGCTGCTGTCGATGACGGTCCGGCCCCCAGCCGCAGTGAATGCCGTCACCTCGTCGGCGACGATCGGGCCCTGGTCCGCACCGATCCGCGCGTTGTCCCGGCTTGAGTAAGGGTCCTCCCGCAGGAGCCACGCGATCTCCGCCGTGACGGGGACGTCCGCCAGATCCACCGGGAAGAGCCGGACCGGGGGGTGGACGGCTTCGGACAGGTCCCCGAACAGGTGCTCGTGGGGCAGCGTCATGCCGAGCTCATCGACCGAGACGGCGCCGGTGACGGTCTGGACCAGGATCGGCGCCGGCGGGCGTCCGGCGGTGGGCGCGCTCATGATGCCGCGAGCCAGGTGATGAGCCGGTCGAACAGGTCTGTGTACCCGCTCCACTCGAGGAACTCCGGCGGTGCCCAGTGGGGTGCGATGTCCGACGTGAACGCAGCGCTCCGGCCCGCTCCGTACGTGCCCACGACGAGGAGCGGGTGTCCTGCGCAGGTCGCGAGCACCTGAGCATCGTCCTTCGCGACGACCTCGTTCAGGCCCAGCAGCGCAGGCCAGGTGGTGTCCAGGCCGTCGACAACCGGGTGCGCGGCCACGACCGCGGGTGCGACGCCGCCGGGCAGCTCCACGCGGTCGTCCCGATCCAGGACGTAAACCGGCAGCGCGGCCTGGAGCGGTGTGCGGCCCCACCGAGCCTTCGCGTCGATACCGCTGAACGTCAGGTAGCCGCCGACCATGAGCACGCCGGCGCCCTGCTCGACGTGTGCGCGGATGAGCTCGGTCTTGTCCGGCGTCGGGATCGACGCCGTGAAGGTCTGGTTCGCGAGCTGAAAGCTGTTGGCACCCACGTCGGAGATGACCACGACGTCGTACGGGGCGTATCCCTCGACGTCGGTGGGGAGCCTGCCGTCGATCTGGTGCGAGGGGACGTATGTCACGTCGTGGCCGCGCTCACGCAGTGCGGCCAGGAAAGCCCCGCCTCCTTCTTCATAGGCTGAGGTGAAGAAGGAGTCGAACCCCTTCTGGTGCACCGAGTGGACGAACCAGGACTCTCCGACGACTAGTACGCGTGCCATGAGGACTCCTTGCGGTGGCAGGGGTGAGACGGGACGGATTGATCAGGATGCGCCGCCGGGGACCGATCGTGCGATCCGGGCGGCGGCGGTGAACAGGGCGGCGGGGTTGGTGGTCATCAGCCCGTGTGCGGTTGCGGCGTCCACGCCTGCCTCGACGAGCCGCGGCAGGAACGCGACCGGGACATAGGCGAAGCCGCTGCCACCGTTGCGGGCCCACATGGCCTTGAGGAACATGTCGTGGGAGAGCAGCAGTCGGTCCCCGTAGCCGTCACGCACCAGGCCCACCACGGCCTCGACGGTGTCCTGCACGGAGGGCGACTGCCCCTCCCCGGGGAAGTTGAGCTTCATCGCGATCATGTCGAACTCGAGCCACACCCCCCGGTCGGCGATCTCGCGCTGGTAGACCGTGTCCTTGCCTGAGGGATCCATGTGGCACAGCACGACCGCCGCCGGATCCACTCCGTGCTCGGCCACGATGTCCAGCACCTCATGACCCCGCCGTTGCCACCCCGGCAGATGGATGAACAACGGCACCCCCGTCGCCACCTGCGCCAGGCACGAGGCCACCAACGTCGCCCGCTCAGCCGCGGTGAACGAGGGACCGACCCCGATCTCCCCGATCGAGCCCACTCGCACGCGCTCGCCGCCCGGCAGCTGCACACCGTCCCGGATCTCGCCCACCAGCTCCGCCGTCATCCCCGCGACGTCCTCGTCAGTGAGCGTGTGCACGTCCCCGTGCGACAGACACCAACCACCCGACATCACGATCTGCAGCCCCGTGCGCCGAGCGGCCTCGACGAGTGCCGCCGGGCGGCGCCCGGAACCCGTGGTGCTGTTGACGATCGTCCGACCGCACGCACCTGTGAACAGCGCCAGCTCGGCGACGACGGTGTCCATGTCGCTGTCGTCGAAGCCACAGTTGTCCGCGCTGGAGTACGGGTCCTCCCGCAGGAGCCACGCGTTCGCGGGGGTCACCAAGGTGTGCGCGAGGTCCCGGGCGAACGGCCGGATCCCGGGGTACAGCGCCTCGGACAGATCATTGAAGATGTGCTCGTGGGGCAGCGTCATGCCGAGCTCCGTGACCGGCACAGGCCCAGTGACGGTCTGCACGAGGACAGGAGTGTCGTCGCCGGCTCGGGACATGGGGTCGGTGCTCATCAGCGGGCTCCCGCGGGGGTCGGGTCGGAGTGTGGAGCCGGACGGCCCCGCACTGGGCGCTCGCCGTGCCACGTGGGCGCGGGGAGCACGGTCGAGCCGCGGACCGCGAGCCGGCCCGGCAGCTGAGTCACGGTCGGGACGGGACGTCGGACGGGCTGTGTGTCGCGGCGGTCGATCGCGTCCACCAGTAGCTCCGCGGCCCGCCGCGCCAGGTCGGCGACGGGCTGGACGATGGTTGTGAGCGCCGGCTGTGTGTAGCGACCCACGTGGATGCCGTCGAAGCCGGCGACAGCCACGTCGTCCGGCACCCGCACGCCGTGCTGGTGTGCGGCGGCGATCGCCCCGATGGCCATGAGATCGTTCGCGGCGAAGATCGCGGTGGGCGGATGCGGGCCGGTGAGAAGTGCGCTGGCCGCCGCGAAACCGGAATCCTCGTCGAAGCTGCCGGTAATCACCAGACGGCCGTCGAAGGGCACACCGTGGAATGCGAGCGCGTCCTGGTACCCGCGCGCCCGTTGCGTCGCCACGTCGAGTCCGACGGGTCCTCGGATGTGCGCGATCCGTGTGTGCCCGCAGCCGATCAGGTGCTGCATGACCTCGCGCGCGCCGGCCTCGTTGTCGCACTGCACGACGTCGATCTCCAGCATCGACGGCGCACGGTCGATCGCGACCATCGGCACATCCCGCGGCGTCTGGAGCGACCTCCTGGCTTCGCCGGTCGAGGCCACGAGCAGCACGCCGTCCACGACGCGCGAGTCCGCCGCCCGTACCGCCTCTCTCTCGGGCTCCTCGGTGTCGATCACGAGCAGTGAGTAGCCGCGCGCCCGCAGCTCGGGATGCACACCGGCGACGAGCTCTGGGAAGAAGGGGTTCAGCATCGTCGGCGTGACCAATGCGATGTTCCGCATCCTGCGCTGACGAAGGTTCTGGGCAGCCGGATTCGGCCGAAAGCCGAGCTGGTCGATCGCCTCGCGCACACGAAGGAGCGTGTCCTCCGCGACACGTGCCGTGCCGTTGACAGTGCGCGAGACCGTCGCCGTCGAGACGCCCGCGCGACGGGCGACGTCTTCGACGGTCACTCGACGCATGCTCACGCCGAAGTCCCTGTCATGGTGATCTCCTCATCGTCGAGAAGGCCTGGACCAGCCGGTGCTCGGCCGATCGTGTAAAGGATTACACGGTGCCGCTGTTATACACAGCCGCCGGCGCTCCGGTCAAGGACCGAACGACCGATCGGGCACGCGGCCCGACCCCGTCTTGGGTGGGGACGCGAACACCAGAGCCGCCGTTCCTCACGCCGGAACCTGATGAAGCCTGCGGTCTAGAGACCTCATCGACGCTGCAGGCTCTGTCGACCGGGCGATCAGCGACGTGACGACCATCGGGCACAGGTCCGCCCAGGAGCGCAGCGTCATCCTCGGGTACCTCGAGGACGGTCCGGACCTGGTCACGCTGGCTATGAACGGAAGGGACGAGGGCCATTCGTCGTGGTGGCTGAACCTTGAGGCGCAGCCCGACGCCGTCGTTCGCCTGTCGGGCCAGCACCCGCGCCCGGTGCGAGCGCGCTCGGCCGTGGGGGACGAGCGGGAGCGGCTGTGGCAGCGGTGGGCCGCGGTCGATCCGTACCTCGACGCGTTCGCCCGTCGGCGGTCGACCGAGACTCCCGTGGTGATCCTCGGACCGCGTGACCGGACCGCGTGACCGGACCGCGTGACCGCAGCCGGCGATGGCGAGGGCTTGCGCTCGCGACTGTCGCGGGGTCGAATTGTCCGTGATGTTGCCCGACCAACCGGGGCGGGCAGACGCGTTGTCGACTCCGATCGGGGAGTGCTCATGCGCACAGTCGTTGCTCTGGCTTCTGGCACGGTGATCTGCCTCGCGGCCGGGGCAGGTGTTGCGTCGGGCGGTGTGCCGGCGGGTTCCCCCGCCGTCGTACCGTTCGCCGTCGAGGCTCCGGACACGCCGTCCACACCCACCGGGACAGGAGCTCCACCGGCGTGCGTGTCGCCGGCGCCCGTCAAGACCTACGCCTACTACCACTGCTACGGCCCGAACGAGGTCCGTGCTGCGCACGGTCTGCCCGCGCTGACGGTGACCAGCACGGAGGGTGCGGGGCAGACGATCGTTCTCGTCGACTCCTACGGGAGCCCGACGGCCGTGGCTGACCTCGCGACGTTCGCATCGTCGTTCGGTGGCCCGGTGCCAAGCATCGAGCAGTGGTTCCCGCAGGGAGCGCCCGGCTTCCCGACCGCTACCGTGAACGGCAACGGCAGCTCCCAGTCCGGACCGGCGGCCGCGGCCGGCTGGGCCGGGGAGGCAGCGCTCGACGTCGAGTGGGCCTATGCGCTGGCGCCGGCCGCCCACATCGTGCTGCTGGCCGTTCCACCGGCCGAGACCCAAGGGGTTCCCGGTCTGCCGAACCTCATGAATGCTATCGGCACTGCCATCGACCGCTTCCCTGCCGGAACGGTGTTCTCGATGTCCTTCGGCACGGACGAGTCGGCGTTCGGAAGCGCGAAGGCTGCCAAGGCCGCGTTCGCGAGTTTCGACTCGACGTTCGCCAAGGGTGACGCGAAGGGCGACAGCTTCTTCGCGTCGTCAGGCGACGCCGGCTCGGTCGGCGTGACCCGCGCCCACCGGCAGACCGCGACGAGTCCTGACCCGCAGGTGTCATACCCCAACGTCTCGCCGCACGTCACCTCGGTCGGCGGCACCCAGCTGCAGTTCGGCTGGACGTGGGACCCGACGAGCGACACCCCGTTCCTGGCCGACGGCAGCCTGAACCCTGACTACTTCGCCTGGAACGGCGGCGGCAGCTCCGAGCCGGTGGACAATGAGGGCTGGGCGAGCCTGGTCACGGGTGGCGGTCTGTCGACGGTCTACGGTCGCCCGTCGTACCAAGACCCGATCGTGGGTGTCGTCGGGGACCACCGCGGCGTGCCTGACCTCTCGTGGAACTCCTCGGTCAACGGCGGCGTTCTCGTCTACACGTCGTTCTTCCCGGGAGTCAACCGGGTCGGCTGGCACCTGTACGGCGGGACCTCCGCATCCTCGCCGCAGGCCGCTGCGCTGACCGCGCTGGCCAACCAGAAGCGCGTCGCCGCGCACAAGGCCCCGCTCGGCAACCTCAACACCGTGATCTACTCCGCCGCGTTCCCTCGAGACACGGCTTTCGCCGATGTCGTCCCGTCCACCTATGGCACGACGCCCAGCGGGCACCTCGACACCAACCGGGTCTGGGACATCGGTACGGACGGCGCGCTGACTCCTGACCCGGTGCCGGGATACCCGACCACGACCGGCTACGACCTGACGACCGGCTGGGGTGTCCCGGCGGGGCCCTCGTACGTGGCGGCACTGGTCGCGGCACCGTAGCTCGACCCGGGACCCGGCGTCGCCGGAGCACACCGCCCGCCGCCGTGTCCCAGCACCGGCTGAGCGCCGGACCTCATATGTCGCGTTCCGGCGCGTCGGGGAAGATGCTGCGGTTCTGCTGACGGCGGCTCCGCCCGCCGAATCAGGACGATGGGTGGAACTTGGGCAGCGCCTTCGCAGCGGCGAGGCTTCCGTGGATCAACGTGTTGATCGCCACGAACGCGGCGAGGATCTTGAACGGAGCGGACAGGACGACCGCCTCGGGGAAGAGCAAGCCCTGGGGCACGACCGCGGCGGCGACAGCGCTGACGACATGGCTCAACATCGTCATCACCCTGCCGTCAGGCGGTCGGTGGCTCCGACGTCAGCGGACGGGCCGTCCGCTGACGTCGCATGCTCGACGTGCTTCCAGCTCGCCTGTCTCCCGAGCGTGATGTCGAGGACCCCCTTGACGTAGACGACGTCGAGGAGCGCCGCGAAGACGAGCTCGGGGAACAGTGTGGCAGCGAGCAGGCGCGCCCTCCACCCGCCCTTCCATACCGTGACCAAGTGTTCGACGGTGAAGAGCAGACCCAGCCCTATCCAGAACGGGAACCAGACCCACGTGCCCGTCGAGAGCAGCATGAGGACGATCAGCACGAAGTAGTAGGTCAGGGCAATGACTCCGTAGCCGATGCCGAGCTGCTGCACCCCGTAGCGGCAGGTCTTGAGGGTCATCCCGTAGGCACCGAGATTCTCCAGTGCGCCGCGCTGCCAGCGCAGTCGTTGCGCCCACAGCGCCCGCCAGGTGGGCATGACCTCGGTGACGACCGAGCATTGCTCGGGTGAGATCATGAGGGCGCCGAGCGACTTCAGTGCGATGGTGAGCTCGTTGTCCTCCGTGAGGGCCGCGGTGTCGTACACGTCCCCGGGCGTCCCAGGGGTCGATGTCCCGCGGCTGCGCGCAACGGTCCGCAGCGCCTCGGGCCGGAACAGTGAGGCGGTCCCCGTCAGCACGAACACCTTGCCGAGTCGACGGCTGATCTCGCGCCTGTAGCGGATGTACTCGTTGCGCTGGAACTGGCCGAGCAGACCGGCGCCCTCGTCGCCGTAGAAGAGCCCGCCGATCGCCATGAGTGCGCGATCGGCCGTGAGGCGTGCCACGGCCGTCTCGAGGAACCCGTCGTCGAGCCGGGTGTCCGCATCGACGATCATGACGACGTCGTTGTGACCCTGGTCGGGCAGGACGCGTCGGAGCACCTGGTTCAGTGCGCCCGCCTTCTTGTGAACGTTGCCGACCGACTCGACGACCTCGACGCCGGCTCGGCGGGCGATCGCGACCGTGGAGTCGGTGCAGTTGTCCGCGACGACGATGATCCGTTCCGGGCGGTGCGACTGTCCGACCAGCGACGCGATCGTCGCCGGCAGGGAAGCCTGTTCGTTGTGCGCAGGGATCAGGACGGTGACGGTGACCGGGCCGGCGAAGGCGCCCTGGGTGCGCGCCATCACGAGCTTCGGAGCCAGCGGGTGGGTCCCGATGTTCACGGAGCGGCGCGACTGGTTGGTGATGCGCCGTTCGAGCAGGGCCACACCTGCGGCGAACAGGACGGCCAGCCCGACGGCCGCGACCGCCACGCGCGGCCGAAGAAGCCCCGTCGGGGTCAAGCCGTCTGCGCGTCGCGCCGATGTGACGAGTGGAGCAGTGATCAACGCCCCGCTACCGCGCGGGCGGGTCGCGCTGCGGCAGCGGAGAAGGTGTCACTTGTGACAGCACTCGAGAATGTCCGGGAACTTGTCGACGCAGCCGTCGTCGAGCCCGTCGTCGGCGCGATCCCGGCAGTCGCCGAGGAGTCCCCGGCGGAGCCGATTCTGGCCCGAGTTCGTCCACTGGACCCCGTGCGCTACCTCGGCAGCCGTGTCGCGGAGACCCTGCCAGCCCTGCTGCTCAGATCGGCGGCACCACTGGGTGTGGACGACCTCGCACGAGCCTGGTGCTCCTCCGACGACGTCGTGGATCAGTCGGTCCCGCTCGATGCGGTGCGTGAGGCGATCGAGGTCTGGTCGCGTCGGTCCGGTGTCGTGTTCGACGACGGCCGGATCGGGCTGGTGGGTCGCGCCGCGCTTCCCCTCCCGCGCCCGTGGACCGATGCAGGGATGCCGTTCGCGGTCGACGCCGAGCCGCTGTCCCGTGGCGTGAACGCGTGGCCGGGGGACTGGGGTCATGTCATCGGCGCGGTTGCCGCCGCAGTGCGCCCGGCGAGGTTCCGATCGATGCACATCGAGGCCGCCGACCGCTTCGGTGGGGCGTGTGTGATCGACGTGGCAGTGGTCGACCTCGGGCAGACCGTCGCGGCCCTGACGACCTCGCAGCTCGTCTGCTCGAGGCGCGCTGCCTCCTCGCTGGAGCGGGGCTGTTGGTGGTTCTGGGACGCGATGACGACCCCGCTGCTCGACCCGCAGTCGCGCCTGTACGCCGCAGAGCTCGTGGAGGGACGGATGTCCCGTTGCGTGAACGCGGCGACCACGACCCGGGGGACAGGTGAGGCGGTCGCACTCCTTCTGCTCGCGGCGAACCTCGACAAGCACATCACGCTGACCGTGAGCATCGACGAGGGACCCGAGACGCTCTGTGCTCGCAGCGCTGAGGAGTGGGCGCGCACGCCGGCGGGTGCGGGCACTGTGTGCTGTGTCGCGTGCGGACGTGCCCTCACTGATGCCGTCAGCGCGAGCAGGGGCTTCGGTCCGGGCTGCTGGGAGCGACTGGGCCCGGAGGTCCAGGCCGAGCTCGAGCGACTCGTGCTGCCGTTGCGCTGGCGCGGCGGCGCCGGCTGGGCGTATCCGCTTTCCGTTGGCGCCTGGGGGGACATGCTGGCGGCCTGAGATCCGCCGGGCGACGCGCAGGATGCGCACGACGACGGGATCCGGCGCAGCGGTCATGCGCGATTCGCCAGCGTTCACGGTGCCCCTGACGCTCACCCGGTCAGGCCCGGACGGACCTGGGGCCCGGCTGGCGCCTCCGCTACAATGGCATTCGCACAGCGGTCCGGTCTGTCAGACCGGGGTCTGCGTCCGACTCTCCAGATCGGCATCCTCAGGTTCACCGGGGCCCCGTGGTCTCGCGGTGGCAGGCGTGTGCGGCAACTGGCTGAGGTGCTGCCCGGTGCCTGGATGAGAGGGCGATCACCCGATGACTACGACGACACTCACAACCCCCGACCAGGTCTCGACGGCGGACGACGGCTTCATCATGTCGTCGAGCGAGGACGACGCTCCCGCCCCGGTGATCTCGACGGCAGGCGCGACGATCGATCCGGTCAAGGACTACCTCAGAGCCATCGGCCGCGTCCGGCTCCTCACGGCTGAAGAGGAAGTGACGATCGCCCTGCGGATCGAGGCCGGACTCTTCGCGGACCACCTTCTCCGGAGCGCTGTGGTCCACAAGGGCGCGTCGAAACGAGAGCTCGAGCTCATCGCCGCGGACGGTCGTCGAGCCAAGGACCACCTCCTCGAGGCGAACCTCCGATTGGTCGTCTCGATCGCCAAGAAGTACACCGGGCGGGGAATGCTGTTCCTGGACCTCATCCAGGAGGGCAACGCGGGCCTCATCCGCGCCGTCGAGAAGTTCGACTACTCCAAGGGCTTCAAGTTCTCGACCTATGCGACGTGGTGGATCCGCCAGGCGATCACGCGCGGCATGGCCGACCAGTCGCGCACCATCCGCATACCGGTGCACATGGTCGAGATCATCAACAAGCTGGCGCGAGTTCAGCGGCACCTGTTCCAGACTCTGGGTCGAGAGCCCCTGCCGGAGGAGCTGGCCAAGGAGCTCGACATGACCCCTGAGAAGGTCGTGGAGGTCCAGAAGTACGGCCGTGAGCCCATCTCGCTGCAGACGCCGCTCGGCGAGGAGGGCGACAGCCAGTTCGGCGACCTCATCGAGGACTCCGAGGCAATGGTCGCGATAGACGCGGTCAGCTTCACCCTGCTGCGTGAGCAGCTGGGCCGGGTGCTCGACACGCTGTCCGAGCGGGAGGCCGGCGTCGTGACGATGCGCTTCGGTCTGACCGACGGCCAACCGAAGACGCTCGACGAGATCGGCAAGGTCTACGGGGTCACGCGGGAGCGGATCCGACAGATCGAGGCCAAGACGATGTCCAAGCTCCGTCACCCCTCGCGGTCCCAGGCGCTGCGGGACTACCTCGACTGAGCGCAGCCCGCGATCACGCGTCAGCACCGTGGAGCGGCCACAGGATCGGCTGCCCACGACTCCGATGCTTGTCCCGGCGTCGACCCTTGCGGCCGTGCCGGCCACTCGGTCGGTCAGCTCGTGACGAGCGCGCCGCCGTTGGCCTGCCAGTCGGCCACCCCACCCTTGAGGTTGTAGATCTTCGTGAAGCCGAGCTTCGCCATCCGGTCCGTCGCCACGGCGGAACGGTTCCCGCTGTGGCAGTAGACGAAGTACGTGCCGTCCTTGGGCAGTGCTGTGACCTGGCTGTCGAACGTGGCGTCGTTGACGTCGATGTTGACCGCATGAGCGAGGTGGCCGGATGCGTACTCGGTCGGGGTCCGCACGTCGATCACGGTGATGCCGGGCTCGGCAAGGACGGTGGCCGAGCTTGCCACGCTCACGTCGGTCACGGCGTCAGGGCCGCTGGAGCAGGCGCTGAGTCCGGCGATCGAGATGACTGCGGCGAGCGCGAGGGTGACAGCGCGAGTAGTGAGAGTCATACCCCCCAGGGTATCACTCGGCCCGCCGGCAGCCGATCACGCGCGACGAGACGTCAGGGGCCCATCCCGGCGCTGCGGGTCTGACCGCTGATGCCTTGACTGTTCTGGCCCGAGCGGGGGTCCGAGCCGACACCGGTGCCGCCACACGTGTACGACCTCTGGGCGTCGTGGGGGTCTGCAGGGCACTCGGGATCTGTGTGGAGATGGCGTGGAGTTTGCGGTCCGGATGCGAACCGCTGCGGGTGGGCGCCCCTGGCCGCTCCGGACACGCCAAGATGGGGCATGCCCACGGTGCTGGTCGTCGAGGATGAGCGCGACATCCGCGAGGTGCTGCGTCGGTACCTCGAACGTGCTGGGCTCTCGGTGATCACCACGGGTACCGGCGCTGAGGCGATTCGACTGCTCACGTTCGCGCCGCCGGACCTGGTGGTGCTCGATCTCGGGCTCCCGGACGTCGACGGAACCGACGTGCTCCGTGAGATCACCGCAGCCGGCCGGCCGCCGGTCATCGTCCTGACGGCTCGGAGCTCGGTCGATGACCGTATCCGCGGCTTGCAGCTCGGCGCTGACGACTACGTCACCAAGCCGTTCAGCCCGGCTGAGGTCGTCCTGCGCGTGCAGGCGGTCCTCCACCGCGCCGCTGGACCGGCTTCCGCAGACGATCCGGCGGTGTATGGCGGCGGCAGGCTGCATATCGACGAATCTCGGCACGAGGCGTGGCTCGACGGTCGCGAGCTGGATCTGACCCCGACCGAGTGGGGGCTGCTCGTCGCCGTCGCAGCTGCTCCGGAGCGGGTGTTCTCCCGCTACGAGCTGGTCAACAAGGTGCGCGGATACGAGTATGCGGGTTACGAGCGAACCATCGACTCGCACGTGAAGAACCTGCGACACAAGCTCGGGCCGGACGGGGCCGATGTGGTCGAGACCGTGCTCGGAGTCGGCTACCGGCTTCGCCTGCGCCGAGATGATGCTCGATGAGCGTTGCGCGCTTCGGGCTCGGCCCGCTCGGCCGGCGGATGCTGCTCGCGTTCGTCCTGGTCGCCGTGTCCTCGGTGGTCTTCCTGACGGTCGCAGCGCTGGTCGGTGTCGGGCGCGGCATGGAGGTCTCCCAGCAGGTAGACCGTCAGCAGGCGACCGAGGCCGCTGCGAACGCGGCTGGGGGCGCCTACGGGCAGGCCCGTGGCTGGGCTGGGGCAGACCTCGGCCGCGCCGGCGCGATCGCCGAAGCTGCTGGGGCCCGCCTGTTCGTCGTGGACGCATCCGGGGCCTCCGTGGGAAGTGGCTCCGGCATCCCGGGTGGACAGGGCAAGGGCCTAGGGCCAGCCGGTGGCGCCGGGGTGTTCGAGGCTCGCGTGACGGCGAACGGCGACGCGGTGGGCACAGTACGTCTCGTCTTCCTTATGGCGACCGGGACCGGGGCCCGCGACGTGGCCTGGTCGTGGATCGCGGCGGCCGCTGTGGTCGCCCTCCTGGTCGCGGTGCTCGCGAGCTGGTCGGTCACCCGGCGGCTCACGCGTCCGATCGCCGCCATGACCAGTGCCGCGAGGGCGTTCACGGCGGGGGACCGGAGCGCTCGCGCGGGCGTGCGCGCTCCGGGTGAGATCGGCGAGCTGGCGCACGCCTTCGACTCGATGGCGCAGGCGGTCGCTCGCTCGGAGCGGGAGCGGCGCAATCTCACCGCCGACGTCGCTCACGAGCTGCGCACGCCCCTCGCCGCTCTGCAGGCCGGGCTCGAGGAGCTGCGTGATGGGCTGGTCGAGACGAGCCCGCAGAGGCTTGCGGGTCTGCATGACCAGTCGCTGCGGCTGGGGCGCGTCGTGAGTGACCTCGCCGAGCTGTCGGCGGCCGAGGCGAGAGGCGTCTGGGTCACGCGGGCCGAGGTCGACCTGACCCGAGTCGCGCGCGACGAGCTGGTCGCGTGGGCGTCCCAGCTGCGCGCCGCGGAACTTGTGGTGGACAGCAGGTTTGACGAGCCGGTTCTGGTCCGGGCGGACTCCGATCGCCTCCACCAGGCGGTGGGCAATCTGCTGGCCAACGCGGCGCGCTTCTGTCACCCGGGCGACCGCGTGACCGTCGTAGTGCGAGCGGAGTGCGACCTGGCGGTCCTGGAGGTGGTGGACTGCGGGCCCGGGATCGCTGCGGACGAGCTGCCCCATGTCTTCGACCGGCTCTGGCGGGGGCGGGCCGCTCGCCGGGTGGCGGGCTCAGGGATCGGACTGGCGGTCGCGCGCGAGATCGTCACGGCCCACAACGGCACGATCGAGGCGGCCTCGCAGGAGGGGGCCGGGACGACCATCACGATCCGCCTGCCCCGCAGCCCCGCGTCGGCGCGGGACTCCTGACGGCGTCGGCGAACCCGGCTTGCACGTCGACCACGCCACCGGTGTGCCCTCACGGCCGCAGGTAGGCCCAACCCTGACGTTGTCGGGCGACGAGGTGCCCGACCCCGGACGGCACGACGACCGCACCCTGGACAAGGTCGACGTCCGTCAGGCCGCGCGAGCGCAGGGAGTTGCGGCACACGACGAGCACGATCCCAGCGTCAAACGCCTCCGCCAAGGCATCTGCCGTGACCTGACCGGGTCGGGCCAGCGTGATCGCCTCGCCGTGCAGGACGACCTCGATCGCAGTTCCGGGCTCGACCTCGGGCAGCAGGTTCAGCGCGTTGCGGAGGACAGCGCGGTGCTTGTCTGCGGCGGCCTCGGTCAGATGCAAGACGACGCCAGCGGTCACCGAGCAGGTCCTGTCGAGGGGGTGGTCAGCTGCTGAGCGCTGCGGACCTCCGGCGTCCGGCACAGGATCTGTCCGCGCAGGCGCACCACCAGCGCGCCCGCGGTCGTGAGCAGGGCCGCTGCCGCGAGGAAGGGCTGCACGGGGGCGAACCAGGTGATGGCCCCGGAGTAGCCGAGTGCGAGCAGGGCGAGCTTGTTGCACACCGGGCAGCCGACGGCGAACCAGGCCAGGACACCGCCGACCATCCCGAACGGGCTCGGCGCGTCGCCGGCGTCGTCGACTCTCGTCGCGTCGACCTCATCGCGGGCGTGGCGGACGTAGGTCGCTGCGAGCATGCCCCCGAGGATCGACGAGGCGATCCAGACCGGGTAGTTCCAGGCCTGTACCGGTACCTGGCGACCGAACACCGGGATGGAGATGAGCACCGTCGGGATGCCAATCAGGAATGCGAAAGTGACGGCGAAGCCGGCTGCTGCCAGGTGCTGTCGAGGCGTCCAGCTGCGCAGACCGAGAGCGGCGGCCCCAGTGTCCGCCGCGGTTCCGTCGAGGCGGTGATGACCGGGGACATGCTCCTCCAGGTGGGCGAGCTCCGA
>JABBOW010000198.1 GCA_012927595.1 Cellulomonas sp. | reverse complement strand
ACGGCCCCGCGCCCACGTCCGCGCGCGGTTCGGGCCGGCGCGCCGACCGTCGCGAGAGCTCGGGCGACGACGCAGTGCTGACCGACCTGCGTCGCCGCCTCCGTGCCCACCCGTGCCACAGCTGCCCGGATCGTGAGGAGCATGCACGGTGGGCCGAACGCTGGGCACGGTTGCGCACCGAGCACGACGCGCTCGTGCAACGCATCGAGGGCCGGACGGGCTCGATCGCGAAGGTGTTCGACCGGATCTGCGACGTGCTGCAGCAGCTCGGCTACCTCATCGTCCCCGAGGGGCCGGGGGAGGCGCGTGACCGCATGGTCGTCACCGCAGACGGCCAGTGGCTGCGCCGGCTGTACGCCGAGAACGATCTGCTGCTCGCCGAGTGCCTGCGCCGCGGGGCGTGGGACGGCTTGGATGCGCCGGCGTTGGCGGCCGCTGTCTCGACGCTCGTCTACTCCTCACGGCGCGACGATCGGGAGTCCGAGCCGGCAGTGCCGGGCGGACCGCAAGGCAAGCTCGGTCGTGCCCTCGATCAGACCGTGCGCATCTGGTCGGAGCTCGAGGACTTCGAGGCCGCGCACCGGCTCGATGCGACCGTCCCGCTCGACCTGGGGCTGGTCCAGGCCGTGCACCGCTGGGCCGCGGGCCGCAGCCTCGCCGCCGTCCTGCGGGACAGCGACCTCGCGGCCGGGGACTTCGTGCGATGGTGCAAGCAGGTGATCGACCTGCTCGACCAGCTGTCGCAGGCGGCACCCGACCCGGCCCTGGCACACACGGCCCACCAGGCCGTCTCAGCGCTCCGCCGAGGAGTTGTCGCATACTCGTCGCTGTGACGGTGCGCAGGCTCGACGCGTGGCCACGTTCCGTCGTCATTAAGGTTGTCCGATGTGACCTCCACCTTGTACCGCCACGGCGTCATCCACTCGGCCGCCGACCCGTTCGCGGAGGCGATCCTCATCGACGGTGCCACCATCGCCTGGATCGGCGCTGACGACACGGCTGACGGCCTGGTTGCCCGGGCGGACGAGGTGGTCGAGCTCGACGGCGCACTCGTGGCCCCAGGCTTCGTCGACGCGCACGTGCACGTCCTCGCGACGGGCTTGGCGCTCGAGGGCATCGACCTCTCGTCCGGCGCGGGAGCGGGTTCGCTCGCGGACGTCCTCGCAGCCGTCCACCGCACGGCCGAGGACGCCCGCCACGGTCCGTCCCACGCGTGGGCGCAGCCGCTGCTGGGGTTCGGCTGGGACGATCACGGGTGGCCGGAGGGTCGCGCACCCTCGCTCGACGACCTGGACCGCGCCGGTGGCGGGGCGCCGGTGTACCTGGCCCGTGCCGATGCCCACTCGGCCGTCGTGTCGACGGTGTTCGCGGATGTTGCGGGACTGCGCGGCCTGGCCGGGTGGCATGACGACGGCCGGGTGGACGGAACCGCCCACACGAGGGCGCGCGAGGTGGTGCGTGACGTCCCCGCCGGTCGTCGCGACGACCTCTACCGGCTCGCTCTGAGGTCGGCGGCAGCGGCGGGCGTCGTGTCGCTGCACGAGCACAGCACGCCGTCAACCGACACCCGCGAAGGTCTCGCTGCACTGCTGGCGATGACCGCCGACCCGTCGAGCGGTCTGACGCACGTCGTCGGATACCGCGGCGAGGCGTGCGTGACGACTGACGATGCGCGGGACGTCCTGGCTGCGATCCCCGGCCTGGCAGGTATCGGTGGTGACCTCCTCATCGACGGGTCGTTGGGCTCACACTCGGCCGCGCTCCGCGCCCCTTACGCAGACCTGCCGGGCGACGACCGCGGGACGCTGTTCCTGACCGCCGAGCAGATCTGCAACCACGTCGCAGCGGTCACGCGCGCCGGGGTCCAAGCCGGGTTCCACGTGATCGGCGACCGCGCGATGGACGAGTTCATGCTCGGGCTGCGGGCCGCCGCCGATGTCGAGGGCGTCGAGGCGGTCCGCGGCGCAGGTCACCGGCTCGAGCATGCGGAGATGATCGACGCCATGACGTTGGCGGGCCTGGTGCTGCTCGGGGTGCACCTGAGCATGCAGCCGGCGTTCGACGCGACCTGGGGCGGTCCCGACGGTATGTATGCGGCCCGCCTCGGTGCCGGCCGCGCGGCCTCGCTCAACCCTTTCGCAGACGTCGCCGCAGCGGGCATCCCCATCGCGTTCGGCTCAGACTCGCCGGTCACCCGAATCGACCCCTGGGCCGCGGTCCGGGCCGCGGTCGGTCACCACCAGCGCGACCAACGAATCTCCGCGCGCGCTGCCTTCAGGGCGCACACCCGCGGAGGTTGGCGAGCTGCCCAGCTCGAGCACACGGGCGCCGGCGAGCTCCGGGTCGGTGCCCCGGCGCACCTTGCCGTGTGGCGGACCGAGCACCTCGCCGTGCAGGGCGCCGGAGGTGCCGCCTCGGTGTGGAGCACCGACGCGCGGGCCGGGACACCCCTCCTGCCCGACCTGGATGCGCAGGCCGAGCCACCCGTCTGCGTACGTACGGTCCGGGCCGGCGTGGTGCTGCACGACGACCTCGGCTGACGCCCGGAACGAAGTTCACTCGAACGGGTGGGTCCCTCGGCGCGGTGCCGACACGCCGCACGACACGCCGCTCCGAATCGTACGAATCGGGAGCAACCACGCGGTGGTGACCTGCACGTACTCGTGCGACCTGCGTCGATGTTCACTTGACACTCCCTGCCGGGCCGGTAGGTTCACTGAGTGATCCGCCCCCGCGGATGATCGGCCACTCGAGGTTCATCCTCGGGTTGCCGCCTGCAGGGGAGGACCCCGGCTAGGCCCGCGTGTTCAGTAGAAAACGGACGGGACGCCTCACGGCGACGTCCGGCACGAAGGACACGCGGGCCGGTCGACGGGGGCACGGAGGACCCTGACATCGTCGTCCGGTGCGCTGACGTAGTCTTCACCGGTGCCCTCCCGCGAGCCCTCCCGATGGTCGTCCATCGCCCTCGCCATCGCCGGGGGAGCGCTCACGTGGGCATCGTTCCCCGACCTCGGTTGGTGGGGAGCCGCAGCTCCTGGGGTCGCGCTGCTCGTCCTCGCCCTGCGCCGGGACAGCGCTCGCTGGAACGCCCTGATCGGCCTCATCTGGGGCCTCACCTTCTTCGCACCGCACATCACCTGGGCGGACTACGCCGTCGGGCGGGTCCCATGGCTCGCTCTTGCAGCCTTCGAGGCCGGCTACGTCGGCCTGTTCGGCGCCGCGTGGACCTGGGCCCGACGCGGCAACGCCGTCTGGCGCAACCGCTGGCTCCAGGTGGTCGTGTTCGTCGTGCTGTGGGTGGCCATGGAGGAGCTCCGCTCCGCCTGGCCGTTCGGCGGCTTCCCCTGGGGCCGGCTGGCGTTCTCCCAGGCTGACTCGCCGGTGTCAGCGCTGGCCTGGCTTGGCGGTGCCCCGCTCGTCTCAGCGGCAGTCGCCGTCGCCGGAATTCTCCTGGCCCAGATGTGGACGGCCGCGCGCCGCCTCGTCGTCCCAGCGGTCTTCGTCCGCCTCGCCCTCGCCGGCACCATCCTCGTGGCCGGCCTGCTGGTGCCCCTCGACACGCGTGCCGAGGCAGGGACGCTCACGGTGGGCGCGGTGCAGGGCAATGTGCCGACTCCGGGCCTGGACGCCTTCGCCCAGGCCCGGGTCGTGCTCGGCAATCATGTGGCCGGCACGCTGGCCCTCCTCGACCAGGTGCAGCCGGGGCAGCTCGATCTGGTCCTGTGGCCCGAGAACGGCACAGACGTCGACCCGCAGGTGGACGTCGCAGCTGCCGACGAGATCGACGGTGCGGCGCGGGCCGTGCAGGCGCCGATGCTCGTGGGCACCGTCCAGTACCCCCCGAGCGGGGGTCGCTACAACACTGCAGTCTTGTGGCTCCCCGGACAAGGTGTGGTGGCCGAGTATTCCAAGCAGCATCCAGCACCCTTCGCCGAGTACATCCCGTTCCGGGCGCTGGTGCGTCCGTTCTCCTCGGCGGTCGACCTCGTGACCCAGGACATGATCGCCGGGACAAAGGTGGGGCTGGTCCCGCTCGCGTCCGCGCGGCTCGGGCGGACCGTTGGGATCGGAGACGTCATCTGCTTCGAGGTGGCCTACGACGCGCTCCCGCGCCAAGCGGTGCTGGCAGGGGCCGAGGTGCTCGTCGTGCAGACGAACAACGCATCGTTCGGGTACACCACGGAGTCCACGCAGCAGCTGGCGATGTCACGGCTGCGCGCGATCGAGCTCGGTCGCGCCACTGTCCAGATCTCCACGGTCGGCGTCAGCGCCGTCATCGCACCGAACGGTGCGGTCTCGCACCAGACGGCGCTTTTCACTTCCGACCAGCTGGTGGCTACGCTTCCGCTGCGCCATTCCCTCACGCCTGCCGCCCGGGTCGGAGACTGGCCTGCGTGGATTGCCGACGCGCTTGCGCTCTGCGTCGTCGTGACCGGTATGGCTGGTGCGCTACGCATCCGCCGCGAGAATCGCACTGAAGGAGTCTCATGACCGCCGACAACGTCGGCACCCAGCCCCGGGTGCTCGTCATCATCCCGACGTACGACGAGCGGGAGAACCTCCCGGGGGCGCTCGAACGTCTCCGCGCGAACGTGCCCCACGCCGACCTCCTCGTCGTGGACGACGGTTCGCCCGACGGCACCGGTGACCTCGCGGAGGAGATCGCTGCCCGCGAGGCCGTGCAGAGCGGTCGTCCCGTGATCCACGTGATGCACCGGACCGGCAAGCTCGGCCTGGGCACCGCCTACATCGCGGGCTTCCACTGGGCGCTCGAGCACGGGTACGACGTCGTCGTCGAGATGGATGCGGACGGTTCGCACCGCGCCGAGGACCTGCCGCTGCTGCTCGCGGCCGTCTCCGGTGCTGATCTCGTCATCGGCTCACGCTGGGTCCCTGGCGGCAGCGTCGTGAACTGGCCACTGGCTCGCCAGGCGCTGTCGCGCGGTGCGAGCGTCTACACCCGCCTGGCTCTGGGTCTCCCTGTCCGGGACTCCACCGCAGGATTCCGCGCCTACAGCGCCGACATCCTCAAGCAGCTCCCGCTCGATGAGGTCGCATCGGCCGGGTACTGCTTCCAGATCGACATGGCGTGGCGCGTCCAGCGCGCCGGAGGCCGCACCGTGGAAGTCCCGATCACCTTCGTCGAGCGCGTGCACGGCCAATCGAAGATGAGCCACTCCATCGTCGCCGAGGCGCTCTTCAACGTCACGGGGTGGGGCATCCAGGAGCGTGCGCGGCAGCTCCGAGCGCTCCTGCGCCGCGGCTGATTCGGCACGACCGGTGCGCGCGCCCGTCGTCGGACGATGCGTCGCAGCGAAGCGGCTGAAAGCCCGGCGCCGGACAGCACGACGGTCGCCGTCCCGCAGGGGTCGGCGACCGTCGTTCTGTGCGGTCGCAGCTTGTGCGCTGCGACCACCTCGATCTCAGGCGCTCCGGCGCAGCTTGCCGGCGCGGAGCAGGTCGAGCCGCTCGTCACGGAGCTCCTCGAGCTCCTTGACGGTCCGACGCTCCAGGAGCATGTCCCAGTGCGTGCGAGGGGCCTTGCCCGCCTTGGGCTCCGGCTTGGACGCGTCCCGCAGGAGCGCCTCCTCACCGCAGCGGCACTCCCAGGTGACCGGCACGTCCGCCTCGACGGAGAACGGCAGGATGATCGTGTGTCCGTTGGGGCAGTCGTAGTGAGCCTGAAGACGAGGGGCGAACTCGACGCCCTCTTCCGTCTCCATGCTGTGGGAACCGATGCGCATTCCGCGCAGTGACCGGTTCGACATGTAGGACCTCCGTGCGTTGCCGTGCCGTGGGGCGTCGTTCGCCGCCATCTGACGTCTCGGTGTGAATCGCCTGAAGTGCGGTTCCCGAGCAGTGTCTTCCACGAGGGTCAACGACCAGGCCGCCCTCAATGTTCCAGTGTGGCGTGAAGGTCTCGTGAACGCGCGGCGGGCGACCCCCGATCCGACGCAGGAGATCGTCGCGGCGGGGGCTCGAGGGAGATGAGAACGTCACCAGGAGGTGCTCAGGATCCGGGCTCGGTCACGTCCGATCGCGGCCTCGGCCCGGATCCTGACAACCTCTCGCTGGGCGCTGACCTGCAGCGCGGCCGACCAGCCGGCCTCGAACGCGCCCAGGTCGCCGCCGCCGCGCCGCACGTATCCCACCACCACAGATCCCCCCGGCGCGTCGTGCTCGAGGACCGATGCCAGGACGTGCACGAGGTTGGCGCACACCACGGCGTCCGGCACGATCGGCACCTCGGCGATCGGCAGGACGAGGGGGAGGACTCGGTCGGTGGCATCGAGCACCAGGAACCACAACGCGGGCGGTCCGTCGCACTCAGGCCCGACGACCCGGAGCAGCACGTCAAGGGCGTCCCGGCCGTCGTCGAGGATCCGGCCGGTCACCGGCAGGGCGTCGTCTTCCGTCCCGGTGCCGCCGTCGAGCCGCGATTCGTCCGCAAGGTCACCGTCGGGGTCGGTCGCCCAAGACCCGTCTGCACCCCCACGGCCTTCGTCGTCGGCCGCACTGTCGTTCTCCGCCATCGAGTGGCGCGTCGCATCGTCGTCCATGGCGCCACCGTCGCGCACCGAGTGCCACCTGGGCGGCGCGCCCTGTGCCGCAAGTGGGCGCAGCGAGGTCGCGTCGGGCTGTGGGCGGCCCGGCTATACGGAAGGCGTCCGCGGCTGGGACAGCACGACGCCGTCGGTGAACATGATCCCGTCGCTGAACCGAGCCTCGACACGCCCGCCGCCGAACTGCTCGGCGTACAGCCGCGCGTAGAGCCCGTCGCCGACCTGCACGAGCTCGTCGTGCGTGCCGCGCTCGACAACCTGCCCGTCGTCGACGACGAAGATCACGTCCGCGTGCCGGATCGTCGAGAGCCGGTGGGCGATCGCCAGGGTCGTGCGCTGGTCGACAGCGCGCGCGAGCGCGGACTGGACGAGCCGCTCGGATGACGAGTCGAGTGCTGACGTCGCCTCGTCCAGGATGAGGATCCTGGGGTTCTTCAACAGGACGCGCGCAATCGCGATGCGCTGCTTCTCGCCGCCCGAGAGCCGGTAACCACGCTCGCCGACAAGGGTGCGGTACCCGTTCTCGAACGCCTCGATCCGGTCGTGGATGTTCGCGGCGCGGCAGGCCTCGACGAGCTCGTCATCGGTCGCGTCAGAGCGCGCGTACCGCAGGTTGTCGGCGATCGACGCGTGAAAGAGGTACGGGTCCTGGGTCACCATCCCGATCGCGTCGGCGAGGCTCGACAGGGTCAGGTCTCGCACGTCGTGGCCGTCGACCAGCACCTGACCCCGGTCGATCTCGTACAGGCGGGGCACGAGATAGCTCAGCGTGGTCTTGCCGGCACCGGACGGACCCACGAAGGCGGCGAGCTGGCCGGGCTCGACAGTGAGCGAGACGCCACGGACGGCCCACGAGCGCGCCTGTGCGGGTGGCTCGGTGGGTTCCGGGACGGGGTCGACGCGCCGCGTCGGCGGCACAACACCGAGTGGGGCGCCGTGCCTGCCGCTCCACCGGCCCGGCAGCGGGGCCGGCTGGACGAGCCGTGGGGGAGCGGGATAGCGGAACCACACGTCCCGGAGCTCGATCCGCCCGGCTTCGCCCGCAGGTGCCAGCACCACGGCGTCCGACCGGTCCGTGATCGCCGGCAGCAGGTCGAGGTACTCGAAGATCCGTCGGAACAGCGCGAGCGACGTCTGCACGTCGAGGGCGATCCGCATGAGCGAGATCACCGGCATGAGGAGGCGGGCCTGCAGCGTCGAGAAGGCGACGAGTGTCCCGGCCGTGAGGACCCCGCCACCGAACGAGCCCGTCATCATCGACCCGGCGACGAGGTAGACGAGCGCCGGCGTGACGGCCATGAACGCGGTGACAACGCCGAAGAAGCCCTGCCCGGCCATCGCCTGGCGCACCTGCAGGTCAACCTGACGGTCGTTCTCCGCGCGGTAGCGGGCGATCTCCGCGTCGGAACGGTTGAAGACCTTGGTCAGCAGGACCCCGCTGACGCTGAGGGCCTCCTCGGTGATCGCCGTCATGTCCGACAGGGACTCCTGCGTGGCACGCGCGATCGCCTGCCGTCGAGCGCCGACGCGCCGCTGCAGCACGATGAAGAGCGGCATCAGCGCTACCGCGACGAGCGTCAGCTGCCAGCTGAGCAGCAGCATCGCCACTGTAGAGGCGAGCACGGTGACGGTGCTCGAGAGGATCGACGAGGCGGTCGTGGTCAGGACCGAGCGGACGCCGCCGACATCGTTCGCGAGCCTCGACTGGATCGACCCGGTCTTGGTCGCGGTGAAGAACGCGAGCTCCATGCGTTCGAGGTGCTCGAAGAGCCTGCCCCGCAGGTCCGCCATCGCGAGGTTGCCGACCTTGGTTGTCAGGAATGTCTGCCCGACGCCGATCGCCGCGCTGAGCAGCGGGATGACGATCATCGCCGCGACCAGGCTCGCGAGCAGCCGCAGGTGCACTCCGGAGTTGTCCGCCGGGAACAGCGCGTCGTCAAAGACTCGCTGGGTGAGAAACGGCGTGACGATGCCGAGCAGCGAGGCGACGACGATGGAGAGCGCGACGAGAAGGAGCTCTGCGCGGTAGGGCGAGAGCAACGCCCAGATCCGGCGCAGGATCGGGTCGGCCGGAGGTGTGCCCCGAGCCGGCACATCCCAGGGGGTCGGGGTCGACGTCATGCGGACAGTCTCGCCCGTGCTCGCGCGTGCCTGCGAACCTGAGGTGGGTTGAGCGAGCTGGTTGACGACGCCTCGAACGATGGACCGTCGCGTCCACACAGCGCGACGCCGCTCCCGACCCGTAGTTGTGCACGACGAACAGCTGGGCCACGGTCTGCAGCACAGCGGGGCTACCTCCACAGGGGGACAGGTCGGGGGAACTCTGATAGTTTACTTGTAAAATATCCAGCGGACGCGGGGGGACATGGCGAGCGTCACAGCGCAGGGGCTGAGCATCGATGGCCTCGGCAACGGGCCACGGGACTGGATCGACCGCACGCAGGCGCGGTGGGGGGAACTTCGACCGGAGCTCGACGTCGCGCCCATGGGCGTCGTCGGACGCCTGCTGCGGGCGGCGCAGCTGGTCATGGCTTGCTGCGAGGCATACCTCGAGCCGTTCGACCTCAGCTGCGCCGAGTTCGGCATCATCTCGACGCTGTGCCGCAGCGACGGCCCGATCAGCCCGGGCGAGCTCACCCGGCAGCTGATGTTCACCGGACCGGCGACCACGAAGCGTCTGAGGCGTCTTGAGCAAGCAGGGTGGATCGCTCGCAGCATCAATCCCGACGATGCCCGTGGATTCCTGATCGTGGCGAGTGACGACGGTGCACAGCGGTTCGCCGAGCTCCTGCCGGGATACCTCGGGCTCGAGGCGTCGCTCGTGAGCGTGCTCGACGACGACCAACGCGGCACGTTGGCAGCGACGCTGCGCCAGCTGCTCGTTGACTGGGACGCCTGACCCGGAGGCCCCGACGATGAGCCGGGATGCGGGCGCACACCGCGTCCCGCTCGCGCGCATTGCTTCTGCACGCCGATAATGGACATTATGACATTTCAACAGTCGAGGGCCGACTCCGGACACGCGAACTGCGCTCCGGTGCCCGTCCCCCGCAGACCCGCTGCTCGGCCCGGGGACCTTACTGTGGCAGCCAGGTGACCGGCGTCGCTGTTGTCAGCGCAGGTCGAAGTACTCGCGGTGGATGTGCCCGGCGCCGACGCCGGCCCTGCGGAGCTGCGCCTGGAACGCGCCCAGCATTCGCGCCGGGCCGCACATGAACACCGACAGCTCTCCAGGGTCACCGCTCGCTTCCGCCAGGACCCGCTCGGGCGTCAGACGTCCCTCGACGCCGGTGTCGACGATGTGCACGTGCAGAGCGCTGTGACGCTGGGCGATCGCACGGATCTCGTCCCCGAAGGGCGCGGCGCCCTTGACGGTGTAGAAGAAGTCGACACGGTGCGCCAGGTCGCCGTCAGCGGCGGACCGGAGCCAGCTGAGGAACGGCGCGATCCCCACGCCGGCTGCGATCCACACCTGCCGCTGCGTCCCGCGGCGGTGATCGAAGCGTCCGTGGGCGCCACCGATCACCGCAGGCATGCCAGGCTCGATCAGCCCAGGGATGCTCGCCGTGAAGTCACCGAGCGCCTTCACCGTGACGCGGACAACGTCCTCGTGCGGTGCGCTCGAGATCGTGAACGGATGCCGGTGCCAGCCGTCCTTGCCCTCCAGGTACAGGAGCGCGAACTGGCCGGGGACGAAGTCGAACCGTCGGCCGAGCGGGCGCAAGGCGATCTCGTAGAGGCCGGCGCTGATCGGCCGGACCCCGTCTACCTGGTAGTCGTGCAGCGGCACGAAGTAGCGGGCCAACAGCTCTCGGTAGGCGTAGAACGCAAGGCCGACGCCGCCGACAGCGACGTAGCTCCACCGCAGGACAGTGGAGTGGAACGCCGTTCCGTCGAGCAGTCCGTGGGCGAACCCTGCCGCAAGGAACAGACCCGTCGTCCTGTGCAGGGAGCGCCACCGGGCGTAGCCGCCGAACACGCTGCGAACAGCGCGCACCCATGACACGTCGCGGACCGCGAGCACCGCTCCACGCACGGGCGCCGGGGCGATCGACTGCCAGCGCGGCAGGATCGCCCACGCCGCCAGCGCGATCAGGCCGAGGATTCCGGCCACACCCAGCGCCGGGCCGGCGCCACTCGGATCGGGGTTCGATGCCAGCGCCACGTGCGGCGCGAGCAGGACCAGCCCCGCGATCATCACCCGGCGGTGCCAGATCGCGGCACGATCGATCCCGTCGAACCACGGCTCGACCCACGGCAACGTGCTGATCAGGACGAGCCCGATCGACATCAGCAGCACAGCCTCCGCGCCCAGGAGCTGCCCGAGGTACGAGCCGACCGACTCTCCGCCAGAGCGAAGGACGGTCCACAGGACCGCCTGGGCCACGACCAAGACCCAGATCGAGGCCGGACCGAGCAGTCGAGAGGTGAATCGCGGCGGAGTCGCCCGGGTGGTTGCGGGGACCGCCGGTGACGCGGTCATGCTCTGGTTCCTTCCCCAGCGGCAGGGCCCGATGTTCGGCGCCTGCATCGACGCTATCGCCCCGCAGGTCCCGCAGCGTCGTCCGCCGCGCAGGTCAGTCGAGCCGCAGCTCGTGGCGGGACTCGGCGCCCCGAGGAGAGCGCGGTAGCGGTTGCCGCTCCCCCGTCGGTGAGAAACCGAGGCGACCGTAGAGGCGCACCGCAGCGTCGTTGTCGTCCGCGACCCACAGGGAGACCGTGCGCGCCGCCTCCGCTCGTGCGGCGGCGACCACCGCGGCCAGCAGCGCTGTTCCGACACCCTGGCGGCGCGCGTCTGGTTCGACCCACAGGCCGACGACGTGGCGATCGTCCGAGGTGGATCCGGGCTCGACGATCATCGAGGCGAGCCCGACGGCGCTGCTTCCTGGCGGACCAGCGCGACGAGCGACCCACCACGGGCTCGACCGCAGTCGCATCCGCCAGTGCTGCTCGCGGAAGCTCTCTTCGCGCGCCAGTGTGGACCCGAATGCGTGCGGGCTCTCGCGCAGAGCGCGCAGCCGGGCGTCGCGCGCCACCTGCCAGTCGTCCTCGCCGATCAGCTCGATGTCGATCACGGGTCACAGCATGCCCGGGCGTGCGCCGACCACGGGCCTGGGCGCGCGGGGGCGCAAAGGAGCGTCAGCTCGCCGTAGGTCCCGCCGTGCCGCGCTCGGCCGCTTCGCCGGCCTCCGCGGGATCCGGGGTCCCACCATGACCGGCCCGGTCGGGCACGGAGCGAGCGGCATCGGCCACCTCCTCCTCCGGGCGCGGCGGGACGGTCTCGTCGAACTCGAGCAGCCCGATCTCGTCGAACCGGTCTGGCGCGGCGTCGGGGTCCTGCGGCGTGGGGATCGACATGCGGGCACCTTTCGATGGTGGTCGTGTCCCACCGTAGATCCGGACGGCGCGCACGGCACCGTGATCACCGTGCCTACGCCTGCTCCCCCATGACCGAACCGCCAACCGGTCAGCAGAGCGCGACCTCGTCACCGCTGCCGAGCCGTCGGTACCCGGGCGACCCGCCCAGTGAGGCCACCAGCCGGTCCGCCAACGCTGTGCCGATGTCATTGAGCGGGGCGTCGTGGATCGGCACCACGAGGCGCGGGTGCACAGCCCGGACGTAGTCGATGACCTCGGCGAGCTTGAGCCACGGTCCGCTCACCGGAGCGAGCAGGACGTCGACGCTCGTCGTGGCCGGCGGGAGCGTGAACGAGTCGCCCGGGTGCAGCACCGCGTCGTCAACGAGGTACGCGACATTCGCGACCCGGGGCACGTCCACGTGGATCAGTTCGTGCCACTCCCCCAGCACCACGACGTCGAATCCTGCGGCCGTGAAGGCCTCGCCCGCCTGGACCGCGTGCACCCGTCCCGGAGCGACGGTCGAGGCGTCGAGGAGGTCAACGACCCCGGCCGGAGCCCACACCTGAAGATGAGAACGGGTCGCAAGGGCGACGTCCAGCTGCCCGACTGCCACGTGGTCGGGGTGCTCGTGCGTCACCAGCACCGCGTCGGCCGCATCCAGCACGGAGAGGTCGCTGAACGTGCCGGGGTCGATCACCAGGCTGGAGCCGGACCGTTCGAGCCGAACGCAGGCATGGCCCCACCACGTCAATGTCGTCATCCGAGCAGCATGCCGCGCCACGCCCGACGGCGCGAGAGCCAGCCGCGTCAGGCGATGACCATCACCAGGTCGCCACCCTCGAGCTGCTGCACGGCCCCGATCGCGAGCCGCTGAACCTTGCCCGCAATCGGCGTCGCGATCGCCGCCTCCATCTTCATGGCTTCGACCGTCGCGACGGTCTGGCCGGCCTCGACGCGCTGCCCCTCCTGGACGACAGGAGTGACCGCTCCGGCGAACGGCGCGGCGATCTGACCGGGCGCGCCCGGGTCCGCCTTCTCCGCCGTCGCGAGGTCGACCTCGACCGTGCGGTCGCGGACCTGCAATGGACGGATCTGCCCGTTGAGGATGAACATGACGGTCCGCATCCCGCGCTCGTCGGGCTCACCGACGGCCTCAAGCCCCACGAGCAGTCGCACACCCTTGCCGATGAGGATCTCGGCCTCGTCGCCCTTGGTCATGCCGTAGAGGTAGCGCGTCGTGTCGAGCACGCTCACGTCGCCATAGGTGCCCCGGAAGGTCTCGAGCTCCTTCGTCGGCCCAGGAAAGAGAAGGTGGTTGAGCCGGTCGCGCCGGGTCGCCGAGTCGCCCGCGAGATCGGCCCGATCCTGCTCGCTGAGCGCCTTGGTCGCCGTGCGGACGACCCTGCCTGCGAGCGCCTTGGTGCGGAACGGCTCCGGCCAACCTCCGGGCGGGTCGCCGAGCTCGCCCGACAGGAAGCCGATGACGGAGTCGGGTATGTCGTAGCTCTGGGGGTTCGCAGCGAAGTCTGCCGGGTCGGCCCCGCGCGCCACGAGCTGCAGCGCGAGGTCGCCCACGACCTTGGACGACGGCGTGACCTTGACGAGCCGTCCGAGGATGCGGTCCGCGGCGGCGTAGGTCTCCTCGATCTGCTCGAACCTGCTGCCGAGCCCGAGGGCGATCGCCTGCTGGCGCAGGTTCGAGAGCTGGCCGCCGGGGATCTCGTGGTTGTACACGCGTCCTGTCGGCCCGGGCAGTCCCGACTCGAACGGCCGGTACAAGCGACGCACGGCTTCCCAGTACGGCTCGAGGTCGCACACCGCACGCAGGCTCAGCCCGGTGTCCCGCGGCGTGTGCTCGAGACCGGCCCCGCGGGCGGACTGGGGCGGCTGGCTGGTCGTGCCAGCCATCGCCGCGCTCGCCACGTCGACCGCGTCTACGCCGGCATCGGCCGCTGCGAGCAGCGTCGCCATCTGACCGCCGGTCGTGTCGTGCGTGTGCAGGTGGACCGGGAGGTCGAACCGCGACCGCAGAGCAGTCACGAGCCGGGCAGCAGCCGCCGGGCGCAGGAGACCCGCCATGTCCTTGATCGCGAGCACGTGCGCACCTGCCGCGACGATCTGGTCAGCGAGCCGCAGGTAGTAGTCGAGCGTGTAGAGGTCCTCGGCCGGATCCAGCAGGTTGCCCGTGTAGCAGAGCGCGACCTCGGCGATCGGCGTGCCCGCCTCACGCACCGCGTCGATCGCGGGTCGCATCTGCGAGACGTCGTTGAGCGCGTCGAAGATCCGGAAGATGTCGATGCCGGTGTCGGTGGCCTCGCGCACGAACGCCGAGGCGACCTCCGTGGGGTACGGCGTGTAGCCGACGGTGTTGCGCCCGCGCATGAGCATCTGCAGCGCGATGTTCGGCATCGCGGAGCGCAGCCCGGCAAGCCGGTCCCACGGGTCCTCACCGAGGAACCGCAGCGCTACGTCGTAGGTCGCGCCGCCCCACGCCTCGACCGAGAGCAGCCCAGGAAGTGCACGTGCCTCCGAGGCGCTGACGGCCAGCAGGTCGTGCGTGCGCACCCGAGTCGCGAGCAGCGACTGGTGCGCGTCGCGGAACGTCGTGTCGGTGACTGCCACGGCGGACTGCTCGCGCAGGGCCCGAGCGAAACCCTCGGGGCCGAGGGCGAGCAGCCGCTGACGGCTCCCGTCGGGCGCCGGGGCTGCCAGGTCGAGCCGCGGCAGCTTGAGCCTGGGGTCCACGACGTCCCGCGGGCGGACACCGTGGGGCTTGTTGACCGTGACGTCGGCGAGGTAGGCGAGCAGGCGCGTCCCGCGGTCAGCACTCTCGCGCGCCGCGAGGAGCTCGGGACGCTCGTCGATGAACGACGTCGAGACCTGACCCGCGGCGAACTCCGGGTCGGCGAGCACGGCCTGCAGGAAGGGGATGTTCGTCCGGATGCCACGGATGCGGAACTCGGCCAGCGCGCGGCGCGCACGGCGGACCGCCGTCGGAAAGTCCGGGCCGCGGCACGTGAGCTTGACGAGCATCGAGTCGAAGTGCCCGGAGACCTCCGAACCGGCTGTCGCCGTCGCGCCGTCGAGCCGCACCCCCGCGCCCCCGGGCGACCGATAGGCAATGATGCGGCCCGTGTCCGGGCGGAACCCGTTCGCAGGGTCCTCGGTCGTGATGCGGGTCTGCAGAGCGGAGCCGTTGATCCTGACGGTGTCCTGGCTGATCCCCAGGTCCGCGAGGGACTCCCCCGACGCGATCCGCATCTGCGCCGAGACGATGTCGATGTCCGTGACCTCCTCGGTCACGGTGTGCTCGACCTGGATGCGCGGGTTCATCTCGATGAAGACGAACTGGCCCGTGTGCTCGCCGACGGTCTCGAGCAGGAACTCGACGGTGCCTGCGTTCTCGTACCGGATGTGCCGCGCGAATGCGACGGCCGCGCGGCACATCGCGTCGCGGATCGCGGTATCGAGGTTGGGGGCCGGTGCGATCTCGATGACCTTCTGGTGGCGACGCTGGAGCGAGCAGTCCCGTTCGAACAGGTGCACGACGTTGCCCACACCGTCCGCGAGGATCTGCACCTCGATGTGCCGCGGGCGCAGGACCGCGCGCTCGAGGAAAACGGTCGGGTCGCCGAACGCCCCGTCGGCCTCGCGCATCGCGGCCGCGAGGGCCTCGGGGAGGTCGTCCCGGGTGTCGACCCGGCGCATGCCACGACCGCCACCGCCGGCCACGGCCTTGACGAAGATCGGGAACCCTACGACGTCGGCGGCGGCGAGGAGCTCGTCGATGTCGTCGGACGGCGCGGAGGACACCAGCACCGGCAGCCCCGCCTCGCGGGCCGACTGCAGTGCTCGAACCTTGTTGCCGGCGAGCTCGAGCACGTCCGCGGGCGGACCGACGAAGACGAGACCGGCAGCCACGGCAGCCCGCGCGAGAGCAGGGTTCTCCGACAGGAAGCCGTAGCCCGGGTAGATCGCGTCGGCCCCCGACTCCTGAGCGACGCGGATCATCTCGCCGATGTCCAGGTAGGCACGCACAGGGTGCCCCTGCTCGCCGATCGGGTATGCCTCGTCGGCCTTGAGCCGGTGCTCCGAGTTCCGGTCCTCGTACGGGAAGACGGCGACCGTCCGGGCACCCAGCTCGTACGCCGCGCGGAAGGCACGCACAGCGATCTCGGCCCGGTTCGCGACGAGGACCTTAGAAAACACGTGTGACTCCATCCTGTGGTCCGGCAGCACGGTACTGGTGATGCCTGGCGGGGTCGGTGCGCGCCCGCATGGCGATCACGGGATCGCGACGCTGTCCGCGATCCTCCCATGGACCGCTTCTCCCTGCGTCGCCTCGCGTTGATCGCGTCGTGCGCGGTCCGTCGGCCTGTCTGCAGGCCGGTGTTTCCGGGTCCGCGTCACGACGGCTACCGTTGGCGCCGTGCTGGTGCTGGGTGTGTGCAGTCTCAAAGGTGGCGTGGGCAAGACCTCCGTGACGCTCGGGCTTGCCTCGGCCGCGCTGGAACGGGGCCTGCGGACCCTCGTGGTGGACCTCGATCCGCAGGCCGACTCGACGCTCGCGCTCGCCGTCGCGCCCGGCACCGCCCTCGATGTGGCCGCCGTCCTCGACGACCCGCGGGCGGAGACCGTGCTCGCCGCGATCGCGCCGAGCGGCTGGGCCGACGGTGGCCTGGACGTCCTCATCGGCTCGGCGGGCGGGATGCGGCACGATGCGATCGACGAGGCCGGCCGCGACGTCGACCGGCTCCGGTTCGCACTGTCCTGGGTCAACGGCTACGACCTCGTCCTCATCGACTGCCCGCCGTCGCTCGGCGGTCTGACGCGCAAGGGGCTGACCGCGAGCGACCGTGCCGTCGTCGTCACGGAGCCAGGGCTCTTCTCGGTCATGGCCGTCGGGCGTGCGATGCGCACGATCGACGAGCTCCGCCGCGGCCCAGCCATGACGCTGCAGCCTCTCGGGGTCGTGGTGAACCGCGTCCGCACGCGCTCGGTCGAACACGCGTTCCGGCTCGAAGAGCTTCGCGGCCTCTACGGCCCGCTGGTGCTCACGCCGCAGATCCCGGAGCGGGCGGCTCTGCAGCAGGCCCAGGGCGCCGCTCAACCCGTCCATGCTTGGCCCGGACAGGCGGCCGCCGAACTCGCTCGGGCGTTCGACGAGCTGCTGGATCGCGCGCTCAGAGCGCCAGCAACGCACCAATACGCCCGACGACAGGGCTGAGCGACAGTCCTGGTCCGGGATCGTTCGCACCGGCCAGATCGTCCGCCCGCTTCAGCAGGCTTAGCCCGCCGTACGAGCCTGGCGCCTGGCCGCGAGCTCATCGAGGTGCGTGCGCGAGCGTCCGTGCGAGTCGTCGTCGACGCGCTCGGTAGGTAGCTGAGCAAGGGTGCCCTCGACCTCACGCCACACGCGCCCGACGGCGATGCCGAACACGCCCTGCCCGCCCTGCACCAGGTCGATGACCTCGTCGGCGGACGTGCACTCGTACACGCTCGCGCCGTCGGACATCAACGTGATCTGGGCGAGGTCCTCGACTCCGCGCTCACGCAGGTGGGACACCGCGCTACGGATCTGCTGGAGGGACACACCGGTGTCCAGGAGTCGCTTGACGACCTTCAGGACGAGGATGTCGCGGAACGAGTACAGCCGCTGCGTGCCGGAGCCGGTCGCCGGCCTGATGGTCGGCTCGACGAGGCCCGTCCGAGCCCAGTAGTCCAGCTGGCGGTAGGTGATCCCCGCCGCACCGCAGGCCGTCGGCCCGCGGTAGCCGGTCGTGATGTCCAGATCAGGCAGCTCGTCGCCGAACAGCAGACCTTGCGCGCGCTGTGGGATTCCGCTGCCGGCTTCCACGCTGTCACCGCTGCCGGTCACGAGTCCTCCACTCACTGCCCACGCATCCGCCGTGCTCGGCGCCCGTCGTGGTCGGTACGACTACCTCCAGGGCAAGTTCTGCCTGAGAGGAGTGTCCCACCATCCTGACCTCGGGCTTCGGATGTCCACATGTCACGCTAGGCGTCCACCCTGGGGGCGTCAACGACGCTGCCCGGCGCGCCGCACGGGAGTGTTGCTCCCGGTGTGTCTCAGGTTCGACCTCACCGTGAGACTTTGTCATCTCGAACTCGTGCCGGGCTCCTCCCCGGACTCGAAGTCCTCGGGTGTCACCTGGTCGAGGAACTCGCGGAAGCGCTCGAGCTCCTGCTCCGCGGGCCCCGGCGACGCCTCGACGCCGGCCACCGCGACGACCTCCGCTGAGCACAGGACCGGGCATCCGACGCGCACGGCGAGCGCGACGGCGTCCGATGCGCGGGAGTCGACACGTGCGCCGCCGCCCAGCACCAGCGCGGCGTGGAACACCCCGTGCTCGAGGCTCGTGATCTCGACCTGACTCAATGACTCTCCGACGGCGGCGATGACGTCGCACAGCAGGTCATGAGTCATCGGACGACGCGGCACCACACCAGCCTGCGCCGTCGCGATCGCGCTCGCCTCAGCAGGACCGATGAGGATCGGGATGAACAGCTCGGCCGCAGGGTCGAGCAGCAGCACGACGATCTCGTCACCGACCAGGTGCTGGCGCACGCCAATCACCTCGACCGTCACCAGCTCCCCGCCATCCCCCACACACTCACGTTACGACCACAAGCGCCGCTCGGCTCCTCGAAGGACGACCGCTCAGGGTGCGAGCTCGGCGACTGCGGCACGCATCATCGCGGTGTGCAGCTGGGTGCACAGCTCACCGATCTCGGCCGCAAGCGTGCCGGCACGGGCGCGGGACGATGCCGCATGATGTCCTCGCCATGGCGCCACGACCTGGTCGACGAGGTCGGCCTGGCGGTCCGCAGCGGCGCGGAACATGCGGAGATGACGCGCATCGATGCCGTGCTCCCCCAGCGCCGCCGCGAGGACGACGACGTCACGCGCCCAGGCGTCGAAGTGCCCCGCGGACGTCGTCCGCAGGACGCCCGACCTCACGAGGTCCTCGACGAACGCGTCGTCGACGCCGGCCTCCCGCGCCAGGGCAGACGCCGTGTAGCGACCCACGAGCGCGGGCACGGCGCGGACTCCGTCGCTCGTCGCCAGCTGCGCGCGGGCCGGGGGCTCGTCGTCCTCACCCGCGTCGAGCGCCGCAAGCTGCGCGCCGATCACCTTGAGCGGCATGTAGCGGTCCCGCTGCTGGCGCAGCACGTAGCGCAGCCGCTCGACATCCGCCGGACTGTACTGCCGGTAGCCCGAGGGAGTCCGCACAGGCTCCACCAGACCCTGTTCCTCGAGAAACCGGAGCTTGGAGTTCGTCACCGCCGGGAACTCGATCTGCAGCGACGCCAGCACGTCGGAGATCCGCATCGTCGCTTGCCGCGAGATGCCTCGCGGCCAGGGCTCGATCGCGTGCGGAGCGGTGCTGCGGCCGTCGCCTGCAGTGTCCGGCCGCACACCATCCCGTGACTCGCGTGCCGGTCGCGAGCCCGGAGGCCCGCTCGCGCGAGCTCATGGGCGGGTGTCGCTCGCGCTGTCAGGGCGTTCGTGCCGCCCAGAGTCGCGACCAGGGCTCGGGTGGAACGTCAGACGGTACTTGCCGATCTGCACCTCATCGCCCGGGCGCAGGACCGCGGAGTCGATCCTCGTGCGGTTGACGTAGGTGCCGTTGAGCGAACCGATGTCGCGGACCACGAAGCCGTCGAGCTCACGGACGAACTCCGCGTGCTTGCGCGATACGGTCACGTCGTCGAGGAAGATGTCGGCATCGGGGCTGCGGCCCGCGACGGTGCGCTCCGCGTCGAGCAGAAAACGCGCGCCCACGCTCGGCCCGCGCTGCATGATCAGGAGGGCGGATGTCGGCGGAAGCGCGTGGACGGCGGCGAGCTCATCCGACGTGAGTCCGGCTGGCGCCACGAGGTCCGGGTCGGCGGAGCCGAGGCTGCCGAAGCTGATGGTCGTGTCGGACGCGCCACGCCCCTGCGATCGCGAGTCGTCGCGGACGTCGTCTTGGCGATAGTGCGTCGGTAGCTGCCGATCGTCGCTCATGCTGCCTCCCGTGCCCTGCTCCTGCTGACCCGCAGCACTGTCGCGGGGTCCTGGACAGCCTATGCGGGCGAACGTCCCCCGTGCAGCACAAGGTTTGTCTCGTCAGCCCTTGGGCGGAACTGGTGTGGCGTTGACCGGGGTCGGCACGCTCCGAGTCGCTGTCACCGAGACGAGCACCTTGCGCAGCACGGACCCTCGACCGCCGTCGTTCCGGACGCTCGCGAGCGCGCCGCCAGGGATTTCGAGCGCCGTAGCCATCACGTCTGCGTCTCCGATGACGATCCACCGGTACGGCGCGTGCAGCGTGGCCCCGTCGACGACGACGCCGCCACCATCGGCCGGCGCGACGAAGTAGCTGCTCGCTGTCAGACGCTGGTCGTTGAGCTGGACGGCCTCCGCTCCCGAGTTGCGCAGCTCCTCGAGGAAGTTGAGCAGGGTGAGCGGACGTATCGAACCGTCCGGCTCGGTCAGGGTGACGACGATCCCGGGCCCCTCCGCGGGGAGTCGACCGGTCAAGATCCCCTGGGTCGCAGCACTGCGGGTCGCGGCGTCAAGGGCGGCCTGCCGGCTGTTCGAGCCGGACTCCAGCTCCTGCCGGGTCTGCTCGAGCGCGGCGGCCTCGCGTTGGAGCTCGTCGCCCTGGCGGGTCGCCTGGTCGAGAATCTCGACCAGGTCCGACTGCCGCAGGGTCGACAGGCTCGTGTCGTGCGTGAGTCGGACCTGCGCGACGACCGCGAACCCGAGGAGTCCGCACAGCACTGCGGTGAGGACCTGAGCTCGGGTCCCCCGGGGCCGGAGGGCTCGCAGCAGGGTGTGCCACGCGCCGGGGGGAGCCGGGTGCCGCGCAGGGCCGTCTGGGACCACGGGATCCGTCGGGTCGTGATCGATGTCGGCGCCGAACAGGACGGGCACTCCGGTCGACGTCGGCTCGTCGCGGAGCGCTGCGTCGTCAGAAACCTCTCCGTGGTCGAGGATCGCCGCATCGTCGGCACGTGCCGCGTCGCCAAAGAGCGCTGTGTCCTCCCGAGCGGCTGCGTCGTCGAGTACCGCCGCGGGCTCGAGTTCCGCTGCATTCTCGGGAACCGCCGCGTCGTCAGGTACCGCTGCGTCGTCAAGTACCGCCGCGTCCTCAGCAGGCGCCGCAGCGTCACTCGGGCCGCGAGGCGCCGAGGGCTCGAACGGGTTGCCCGACATGCTCATGCTTTGAACAGGTGCCGGCGGATGGCAGCTGCATTCGAGAAGATCCGGATCCCGAGGACGACCACGACCCCGGTCGACAGCTGCGAACCGACGCCGAGCTGGTCGCCGAGGAACACGATGAGCGCGGCGACGACGACGTTGGACAGGAAGGAGACGAGGAACACGCGGTCGTCGAAGATCCCGTCCAGCAGGGCGCGCAGCCCACCGAAGAGGGCGTCGAGCGCTGCGACGACGGCGATCGGCAAGTACGGCTGGAGGCTGACCGGCACGGTCGGCTCGAACACCAGTCCGGCGACCACCCCGATGACCAGACCGAGGACTGCGATCACGTCCGACCCCTCATCTCTGCTACGACACTGCCGACACTGTCACACTCGCGTCCACGGGCTCCGACCCGTCCATCGAAGCCCATCACCCGCCACCCGTCCGGGGCGGTGAGCCCGAGCCCGTCGGCGAGCCGGCGCTGGCGGAACCCCCGATGGGCGGGACCCCCGCGGGCACTCGCGCGTCCCGGAGCTCGGGCAGGCTCGCAGCCGGCAGCTCGAGCGAGTTCTTCGCGCTCACGTCGACCCCGATCGAGTAGGTCGTGCGGAGCGTCGCGAGGTGCTGCCCGGCGCTCACCCTCGCAAGTCGGGTCTGGAGGTCCGCCCCGTCGCCGATCGCATCGACGACGTACGGGCCGACGAGCGGGTTGAGGTCGACGAGGATCGCACTGCCGGCGCTACGGACCGCGGTCGTCGTCGTGAGGCGGTGGTCGTTGACTGCTATCGCCTCGGCGCCCGCGGCCCACAGCCCGTTGACCAGGATCTGCAGGTCGACGTCTTGGACACGCCGATCGGGGTCGACGACACCCCCCACATCGGGCGCGTCGGACAACGTGATGCGCAGGCCCGGCCCTGTCAACGCACTCGCCCCGGAGAGGACGGAGTCCGCGGCGAGCTGGTCGACGAGCGGCGAGTCGTGCGCCGCAAGCACCGTGGCCTGCAGTGCCGCGATCTGCTGGGCGGTCTCCGCGTTCTGCAGGCGCAAGGTGTCGACGGCTGCTGTCCGCTCGGCGATCTGCTTCTCGATGATCGCGCGAGCTGCGAGGACGGCGGGCTGAGGCGCGCGCAGCGCGAGCGCTGCCGAGGCCGTGGCCAGACCGAGCATCACCGCCAAGAGCGCGCTCATTGTCTGGTGCCGCACGGTCACCCGCCGGCGCCCTTCCCGAGCCCGCTGGTCCGCCACGGTCCGGTAGGCCGGTTCCAGGGGCATGCGAGCCACGTCGTTGAGCAGGCTCATGGACGCGTCCGGCACGCGTGCCGTCGGTGAGTCCCCGTGCCGGGAGGTCATGCCGCGTCCGCACCGTCCCGGACGACCAGCCGCCGCGCCTGCACGACGTAGAGCCCCCCGGCAAACCAGTACAGCGCGATGCCCCACCAGGCGAACGCCCAACCGAGCACGTAGGCCACCGAGCCGATGGGGTCGTGCCACTGGGCGAGCAGGAGCAGCGGGAAGGCGTACAGCAGCGCGAAGGTGCCGGCCTTGCCCGCAAGGTGTACCGGCAACGGCCCGTAGCTGTGCCGCGCCAGCACGCCCAGCAGCCCGAGCAGGAGCGCATCGCGGAGCACGAGCACACCGACGACCCACCACGGCACAGATCCGCGCCAGGCGAGCCCGAGCAACGTCACGAGGATGAACAGGCGGTCAGCCGCGGGGTCGAGCATCTGGCCGATGCGCGAGACCTGACCGAGCCGCCGAGCGAGCACGCCGTCCAGCCAGTCGCTCGCCCCCGAGATCGCCAGCACGATCAGCGCCCAGCCGTCGTGGCCGGAGACGATCAGCACCGCGAAGACGGGAACGATGACCAGCCGCCCCAGGCTGATGACGTTCGGGATCGTGAGCACACGGTCCGAGACAGTGCCCTGCTCGCTCACTGCCTCCCCCGTCGCCGACCTCGCCCCAAACGTAACGATTCTAGGGGGTCGGTCGGCGGACGGTCGCCGTACGAACCGCGAGCGTCGCAGCGCTCTCGCAGGTGGCAGCGTCAGCCGGCGATCGCGAACCGGACGGTCCGGGTCGTCGGGTCAGCCACCACGAGTCGCACGCGCACGGGCTCACCCTCGGGCAGGTCAGCGCCGTCGCAGTCCGCGACGACCGCCGGGTCCCGGAGCTGGACGGTGTCGCGATCGAGCGCGACACCGTCGAACACCTCACCGACGCGGTGCTCGAGGACGGTGGCCTCGACGAGGTCGGTGCACGCCCGGTCGACAGCCGCGGCACGCCGCGCTGCCGACGCCATGACGTCACCCAGGGACGAGAGCGCGGACCGCACCCAGGCCGGCACGTCGTAGCCGGCGTGCAGGGCGACGGCAATCTCGAGCCCGTACCTGTCGACGAGTCGACGCAGGGGCGCCGTGACGTGCGCATACGGCGCACCGACGGCGCCGTGGTTCGGCTGTTCGGGCGGGGCACCGACAAACGGCGTCCACGCCGCGCCACGGAAGAGCGACGTCGCCGCAGCCAGGAACGCCGCGACACGCGGCTGCGTGCGGTCGAGGCCCGCGAGCACGTCGCCGTAGCCGGCACCGGCCGGCCAGTCCACGCCGAGGGCGAGTGCCTGGTGGCGCAGGCGCCGCAGTGCGGCCTCGTCGGCGGCTGGCATCGTTCGCAGGACCCCGATCCCGCCATCCAGCATGATCCCCGCTGCGGCCATTCCCGTCAGCAGGGAGATCTGCGCGTTGTGGTCCTCGACCGGGAGCGGGGCGCGGAACGCGAGGCGCCATCCGTCCCCGTCGGGCACAACCTCTTGCTCGGGGCGACCGAGCGACAGTCCTCCGCGGGCGCGCTCCTGCTCGGCTCGCAGGGTTCCGATCCGGGCGAGCAGCGCGGGCATCTCGTCCGCCTGGGACGACGAGGTGCTGGCGTCGAGCGCCCGCTGCACGCCCGGGTAGTCGAGCTGCGCCCGGCTACGGATCAGGGCCCGCTCGACCACCTCCGGGGCGACTACGCCGG
>JABBOW010000113.1 GCA_012927595.1 Cellulomonas sp. | reverse complement strand
GACCGCTCGCACCCGAGCACTACCGACGCCTCGCGCTGGCGAGCGTCACGACCCACGACCTGCCGCCGACGGCGGGCTACCTCGCGGAGGAGCACGTCACATTGCGTGAGCGCCTCGGCCTGCTCACCGAATCGGTCGCCCAGGTGCGGTCCGATGCGCGGGCCGAGCGCGAGGAGATGGTCGCGGTGCTGCGCGGCCGAGGCCTCGTCGGCGCCGACCCGTCGGAGCGCGAGCTCGTGGAGGCGCTGCACCGGCTGATCCTCGCGACGCCCGCTGCACTGATCGGCGTCTCACTCGCCGACGCGGTCGGGGAGAGGCGAGCGCAGAACCAGCCGGGTACCGACCAGGAGTACCCGAACTGGAAGGTCCCGCTCGCCAACGGTGCCGGTCAGGTCGTTCTCATCGAGGAGCTGTTCTCGAACCCGCGTCTGCGCTCGCTCGCAGCGACCCTGAACCGGGGCTGACGACGCCCCGCTGACGACTCCGCGACGGCGGTGCCCGGCTCCGAGCACGGGCCCGGCGAAATGTGCGCTCAGGGGCGGCGGCGGTCCGCCTCCTGGGCCGCGAGCGCGCGCCGGACCCCGTCGCGGCTCTCGATGATGAGGCGTCGCAGGGCGGGAGCGGCATCGGGGTGGGTCGCGAGCCAGCCGTCCGTGGCGCCGAGGACGTCGACGCTCGGGTCGCCCGCGAGGTCGGTCGGGTACAGGCCCTGCACGATGTTCTGTGCCATCTCGTTCGTCCGCGACTCCCACACCGACTCCAGGGCGTCGAAGTAGGGCGTGACGTAGGGCACAAGAAGCGAACGGTCATGCACCCTGCCGAGGCCGCCGATCGTGGCGGCCTGGATCGCGTTCGCCAGCTCGTCGTGCTCAACCGCCGCCGACCATGCCGCAGCCTTCGCCTCGGGAGTCGGTACGGCCGCGCGAGCGGCCGCGGCAGCCCGTTGGCCGGTCGCGGTCGGGTCGCTCGCGAGCTGGTCGGCGATGCTGGCCTCGTCGGCCTGGCCGCCGGTGGCGAGCGATGTGAGCAGCTCCCAGCGCAGGTCCGTGTCGATGGTCAGGCCGTCGAGGGTGCGCGTGCCGTCGAGGATTGCGGCGACGACGTCGAGGTGGACAGGTGCCGACGCGCGTCCCGCGAACGCCTTGAGGAGCTGGAGCTGCGTGTCTGAACCCGCGGCCGCAGCAGTAGCGAGCTCGAGCAGGCGATCGGCCGCGGCGACGTCTGTCGCCACGCGGTGCTCGGGCGCGACAAACAGGTCGACCGCGGTGCTCAGCTGACGTAGCAGCACCTGCACGACCGACGAGTCGGACTCGTGGCCGATGTTGCGCAGCACGAGGTCGACGAACGAGCGCGCGGGCGTCTCTGCGTCGCGGGCAGCATCCCAGACCGCGTTCCACACGAGCGTGCGCGGCAGCGAGTCGGTGAACGAGCCCAGGTGTGCGGTCGCGGTCGCGAGCGAGACGTCGTCGAGACGCATCTTGGCGTAGGCGAGGTCGTCGTCGTTGACCAGGACGAGGTCCGGTCGGCGCTGCCCGACGAGCCCGGGGACCTCGGTCCGAGGGCCGTCGACGTCGAGCTCGAGCTTCGTCGTGCACTTGAGCACTGTCGACCCGTCGGCTCCGGTCGTGACGGTGTAGCCGCCGACCACGAGGCGGTGCGGACGCTGCACGGGGTGGGTGGCAGGGGTCTCCTGGAGCACCGCGAACGAGCTGATGACCTCGACGCCGTCGGCGTCGGTCGTCGTCGTCATCTCCGGGCGCAGCAGAGTCACGCCGGCCTGCTCGAGCCACAGCGACGACCAGGCCGACAGGTCGCGGCCGCTCGTGGCCTCGAGCTCGGACAGCAGGTCTCCCAGCTCGGTGTTGCCCCAGGCGTGCTTGGCGAAGTACCTCTGGACACCGGCGAAGAACTCGTCCCGGCCGACCCACGCGACGAGCTGCTTGAGGACGCTGGCGCCCTTGGCATAGGTGATGCCGTCGAAGTTGACTTCGACGTCCTCGAGATCGCGCATATCGGCGACGATCGGGTGCGTCGAGGGAAGCTGGTCCTGGCGGTACGCCCAGTTCTTCTCGAGCGAGGAGAACGTCGCCCAGGCGTTCGTCCACTGCGTGGCGTCGGAGGCAGCGAGCGTCGACATGAACTCGGCGAACGACTCGTTGAGCCACAAGTCGTCCCACCAGCGCATCGTCACGAGGTCGCCGAACCACATGTGTGCGAGCTCGTGCAGGATCGTCACCGCGCGCCGCTCGATCGTGGCCTCGGGCACCTTGGACCGGAAGACGTAGCTCTCGACGAACGTGACGGCGCCGGCGTTCTCCATCGCGCCCGCGTTGAACTCGGGGACGAACAGCTGGTCGTACTTCGCGAACGGGTACGGGTGAGCGAACTTCTCCTCATAGAACGCGAAGCCGCGGCGCGTGACGTCCACGATGTTGTCGGTGTCGAGGTGCGCCGCGAGCGACGACCGGCAGTAGACGCCCAGCGGGATGATGCGCCCGTCGCTGCTCGTCAGCTCGCTGTGCTCGGCGTGGTACGGTCCCGCCACGACTGCCGTGACGTAGCTCGCGATCCGCGGGGTTGGCTCGAACGTCCAGGTCGCGGTGCCCGCGTCGCGCCCGCCGGTGCGGTTGCGGCCGCCCGCGACGGCAACGGGCTGCCCGACGACGGGGTAGTTCGACACGACAGTCCAGTGCGCGGGCGCCGTCACCGTGAACGCGAAGGTCGCCTTGAGGTCTGGCTGCTCGAACACCGCGAACACGCGGCGGGAGTCCGCGACCTCGAACTGGGAGTACAGGTACACCTCGTCGTCGACCGGGTCAACGAAGCGGTGGAGCCCTTCACCGGTGTTCATGTACGCGGCGTCGGCGACGACGGTGAGCTCGTTCTCCCCGGCCAGGTCGTCGAGGGCGATGCGCGAGTCGGCCACCACGGCAGCGCGGTCCAGGACCCGGCCGTTGAGCACGACCTCGTGGACCTCGGGTGCGATGAGGTCGATGAAGGTGGACGCCCCCGGCGTCGCGGTGAACCGGACGATCGTGCGCGAGGCGTCGTCGGGCCCCTCGTGAGGTCGAGAGCGACCTCGTACGAGCGCACGGCGACGACGGCGGCGCGGGCACGCGCCTCGTCACGGGTCAGGTTCTCGGCGGGCACGCGGGGTCTCCTTCGGGCAGGACGGGCCAGACTGTGGCAGCCCCGCGATCATCGCACGGCTCCCCGGTCACCCGAGCGGACATCGTTCGGTGCCGTCGCGGGGCCGTACCGCCGAGCGACGGCGGGCGGAATTCCCGCCGTGCCTGCGCCGTTGGCACGGAGGACGTGACCCGAGCCGAGGAGACGCTGTGCTGGAGACCCTGACGACGACAGACCCCCAGGCCCCGATCGAGCTGGGGGTCGCCCGTGACGTCGTCGACTTCTGGTTCGACCCGCTGTGTCCCTGGGCGTGGATGACGTCCAGGTGGATCGTCGAGGTCGAGAAGGTCCGGGACATCGAGGTCCGGTGGCGCGTGATGAGCCTGGCTGTGCTCAACGAGGGCCGCGACCTCCCCGCGGACTACCGCACCATGCTCGACGGCGCGTGGGGTCCCGTGCGGGTCGTCGTCGCCGCGGCCTCGCTGCACGGCGAGGAGGTCGTGGGGCCGCTCTACGCGGCGCTCGGCACGCGCCGCCACCCCGGCGGACGCACGGACACCGAGGCGATCGTCGCCGAGTCGCTCGCCGAGGTCGGCCTCCCCGCTGACCTGGCCCGGTTCGCGACGAGCGACGAGTACGACGCGCAGCTGCGGGCCTCCCACCAACGAGCGATCGACCTGGTGGGCAACGAGGTGGGGACACCCGTCGTGGCGTTCAACGGCACGGCGTTCTTCGGTCCCGTCATCACGCCCGCTCCGCGCGGGGAGGCCGCCGGGCGGCTGTGGGACGGGTTCGCGCTCATCACGAGCGTGCCCGGCTTCTACGAGCTCAAGCGCACCCGCGTGCAGGGCCCGATCTTCGACTGAGCGGTCCGCCCGGGGCGCCCCGCCGCGCCTGCTCAGGTGGAGGCCTCTCGCGAGCCGTGTGATGCTGGTCGTCGCACGGACGGCGAGCGAGAGGGAATTCGATGGCAGGCCCCACGACGGGCATGCGGCTGAGCCGGGGGATGACGATCTTCATCGCGGTCGACGCCGTGCTCCTGACGGTCTTCCTGGTCACGCTCGCGCTCGCGCTGACCGGCGGGTTGGCCGGGACCAACGGCTCGACGTCGACGGCCGGCCCATCGAGCCCAGGCGCCTCGGCACCTGGTGCGGTGGCGCCGAGCAGCTCACCGTCCGGCTCCACGGCATCCCAGGCGCTCAAGTCGTTCGCGCTCCCCAGCGGCAACATCGCGTGCACGATGTCGGACGCCGGAGCCAAGTGCACGATCACGAGCATCACGTTCACGCCGCCGACGGACTCCGCCTGCAAGGGCACCATCGGTCACGTGTTCGAGGTGGGCGTCGACGGTGTCCGCCTCCCGTGCGTCGACGGCCCCGTGCCGGGTGTGGCCGCCGCAGGTACGCCCCAGCTCGAGTACGGCACGTCGTCGACCGTGGGCGGATACACATGCAGCAGCTCGACGAACGGCGTGCGTTGCGTCGAGGACGCGACAGGTCGCGGCTTCGATCTGGCCCGGGGCACGTACGCGGAGCTGTCCTGACCAGCTCGGTAGCCCCGAGCCGGACCCCTCACCAGATCTGGACGCGCTCCTTGGGCGGCAGGTACATCGCGTCGCCGGGCTCGACGCCGAACGCGGCGTAGAACTCGTCGAGGTTGCGCAGCACGCCGTTGCAGCGGAACTCGTCGGGCGCGTGCGGGTCGGTCGCGAGGCGACGGATGGCCTCCTCGCGGCGGGCCTTGGACTGCCACACCTGTGCCCATCCGATCAGTACCCGCTGCACGCCGGTGAGGCCGTCGATGACCGGGGCCTCGTCGAGCGGTCGCCCGAGCGCGATGCGGTAGGCGGTCAGTGCGATCGACAGCCCGCCGAGGTCGCCGATGTTCTCGCCGATCGTCAGCGCGCCGTTCACGTGGTGCGAGCCGTCGAGCTGCGCGGGGGAGAACGCGGAGTACTGCGCGATGAGTGCGCTCGTGCGCTTCTCGAACTCCGCCCGGTCCTCGGTCGTCCACCAGTCCTCGAGCCGGCCCTGGCCGTCATACTTCGACCCCTGGTCGTCGAAGCCGTGGCCGATCTCGTGACCGACGACTGCGCCGATGCCGCCGTAGTTGACCGCGTCGTCGGCGTCCGCGTCGAAGAACGGCGGCTGGAGGATCGCCGCCGGGAAGACGATCTCGTTCATGCCCGGGTTGTAGTACGCGTTGACGGTCTGCGGTGTCATGAACCACTCGTCACGGTCGATCGGACTGCCGATCTTCGCGAGCTCCCAGTCCTGCTCGAACGCCGACGCGCGGCGGACGTTGCCCACAAGGTCGTCGGCCGTGGTCGTCAGTGTCGAGTAGTCGCGCCACGTGACGGGGTAGCCGATCTTCGGGGTGAACGCGTCGAGCTTCGCGAGGGCCTTCGCGCGCGTGTCCTCGCCCATCCATTCGAGCGCGGAGATCGACTCCCGGTACGCGGCGACAAGGTTGTCGACGAGGACGGTCATCTTGTCCTTGTGCGTCGGCGGGAAGTGCCGCTCGACGTACACCTTGCCCACGGCCTCGCCCAGGACTCCCTGCACCAGCCCCACACCGCGCTTCCACCGGTCGCGCAGCTCCTGCGCGCCCGTCAGTGTGCGCGCGTAGAAGTCGAAGTTGGCCTCGACGAGCGCGCTCGACAGGTACGGCGCGCGAGCCGACACCGCATGGAACGCTAGCCACGCCTTCCAGTCCTCGAGGGGCTCGTCGGCCCACAGTCGCGCGAACGACTCGGCGAACGACGGCTCTCGTACGACGAGCTGCTCGAGGGCGTGCCGCGGTGCTCCGAGCGCGTGCGCCCAGGCGAGCCAGTCGAACCCGGGAGCCGATGCTGCGAGGGCGGCGAGAGTCGTCGGGTTGTACGTGAGGTCGGCGTCTCGGTCCTTGACGACGTCCCAGTGCCCGGCCGCGAGCTGCGTCTCGAGCGCGATGACGCGGCCTGCGAGCTCCGCGGCGTGCGCGTCGTCGGTGGCGACCCCGCCGAGCCTCAGCATGCGGGCGACGTGCGGGCGGTACGCGTCGCGCACCTGGGCGTACTGGTCTTCGCGGAAGTACGACTCGTCGGGCAGCCCGAGCCCCGACTGGGCGAGGTAGACGACGTAGCGCGTCGGGTCCTTGGCGTCGTTGTCGACCCAGAACCCGGTCGCCCCGGCGGCGCCCGTGCGCTGCAGCGCGCCGAGCGCCCCGGTGAGCTCGGCCTTCGTCGTCGCGTCATCGATCAGCGCAAGGTCGGCGCGCAGCGGGGCGATCCCGGCCGCCTCGACTGCGGACTCGTCCATGAAGCTCGCGTAGAGCGCACCGATCTTCGCCTCGACGCCACCGCCTGCACCGGACGCGGCGGCGGAGACGGCCGCGGACGTCGCGGCGTCGGTGATGATGCCCCGCACCTGCTCCTCGGCCTGGTCGTACAGCGCGCGGAACGCGCCGTCGGCGGCGCGGTCTGCGGGGATCTCGTGGGTCGCGACCCAGCGGCCGTTGACGTGCGTGTACAGGTCGTCCTGCGGGCGGACCGCGGGGTCGAGGGTGGTGAGGTCGATTCCGCTGCGAGTCATGGGCTCAGGCTATGACACGCGAGGAGGCCGCCGGATGCGGCACAATCGACCCATGCGCATCCACGTTGCTGCTGATCATGCCGGGTACGAGCTCAAGGTCGCGCTCATCGAGCACCTCAGCGCCGGCGGCCGGTTCGACATCGTCGACCACGGGGCCGTCGCCTACGACGCCGAGGACGACTACCCCCCGTTCTGCCTCGCGGCGGGCGTGGCGGTCGTGGCCGACCCAGGCAGCCTCGGCGTCGTCATCGGCGGCTCGGGCAACGGCGAGGCGATCGCCGCCAACAAGGTGGCCGGTGTTCGCGCCGCGTTGGCCTGGAACCTCGACACCGCCCGTCTCGGACGCGCGCACAACGACGCGAACGTCGTCGCGATCGGGGCGCGGCAGCACTCGGTCGACGAGGCGATCGAGCTCGTCGAGGCGTTCCTCGCCGAGCCGTTCAGTGGCGACGCGCGTCACCAGCGCCGCATCGACCTGCTGACCGCGTACGAGGCATCCCGCTAGAAGCTCCAGCTGCACACGGGCGCGAGCGGCCATGTAAATGCGGTGGAGATGCCCTGCAGCACACCCGCACGTTGCTCGGTCACAAGGCCGGCCCGGGCGAGCGCAGCGAACGAACGTCCGCCGAGGTAGGTCGCGCCGAGCTCGCGCACGTCGACCGTGACGTCTGCGGGGTCCGTCGTCGACGTGACCCGCGCGTCCCACGCTCCGTCGGACCCCTGGCCGCCGGTCGTCAGGTGCCAGCGGCCGGCGTTCGCGGGCAGCCGTGTGTCGGTCACGTCGAGCACGACGTCGACTGGCGCCGAGTAGCGACGTGCCGCGAGCGCCGTCGGCACGTCGAGGACCCGCACCCACAGGTTGTCGACGAGCTTGGGGACAGCTGCCCGCGGGTCGACGAGGAGGTGCAGCAGCTCGTCGTCGACCGCGAGCATCCCGGACTCGACCGTCGCAGTCAGGTCGAGGTCGAGCAGGACCGACCACAACCGGTGCGCTGCGGCTGCGTCGAGCGCAGCGACCTCGCGCACGAGGACCTTGCTCCGCGCTCCGCCGTCCGCTGTGCGGCGCAGCAGCGCGTAGGCGCGCGGAGTCTCGCCGGCCAGCACCGTGACGACCCGCAGCGGCTCGCCACCGTCGCGCCAAGCGGGCGGGTCGGCGAGCTGGCGTTCCCGGAGCAGGGTCGTGTCGCGTCGGATCCAGCCGGGGCGTCCGTTCCCCGCGGCCGCGTGCACGGCCTGGACGAGGGGGACGTGGACCGAGCGGTCGAGCGGCTCGAACCTCACCGTGAGGTCGTCGGACCCCGCCACGTCACGCAGCGCGGCCCCACGGGCGATCACCAGGCGCACGTCGTCGGCGGCGGAGCCGTACCCGAAGCGTCCGTAGATGGCCGGCTCGGCGGCGAAGAGTGCCGACACGGGCTCGCCGCGGCCGAGGGAGCGCTCGAAGTGCGTGTCGATCATGGCGGAGAGCAGGCCGCGCCGCCGGTGGTCGGGTCGGGCTCCGACCCAGGTGAGGCCCGCGCACGGGACTTCGGCGCCGGGGACGGGCAGCGCGAACGGGAACGATGCGTGCACGGCCGCGAGCGTCCCGGCTTCCGTCTCAGCGGCCATGGTCCGTGACCAGTCCAGCGTCAGAGGGACCTGGGCGGACGTCGCGGCGTCCGGCTCGAACGCGAAGGCGAGCTGGTCGACGCGTTGGAACTCGTCCTTGCGGGACTCGGGGATCTCGACGATGCGGTAACCGTGGGGTGCAGTGCTCACCTCGGTCATTCTGGTCGGCCCGGTCTCCATAGTCACGTAGATGCCGCCCCTCGAGCACGACGGTGGTGCGTCCGGGGGACAGACCTCGATACCCTCGGGCGTGCACACCACGGCGCGCGCCCGTCGGGCCGAGAGCGCGCTGTCGCGTGTCCGCTCGCGCCTTCGCCGGCGCGGCATGGGCCTGCAGGTCACCGCCACCGCGGTGCTGGTGCTTCTCACGGTGATCGCCTCGGCGGGGATCGTCAGCGCACCGGTCTGGGTGCCGCCGTCCACCTTCTTGCTCGTCGAGCTCCTCGGGGCCTTCCTGCTGCGCCTGCGCGGGACGATTGTGCTGTGCGTGGCCATCGTCGTCCAGGTTGTCGTCCTGATCTGGACTGGCGTCGGTGGCGTCACGCCGGGGCAGGAGCTGGTCCTGGCCGTCTCGATCGTTGCTCTTGTCGCGTTCACGGCGCACCGCGACCGGTTGGGCCTTCAGGGCGCCCCCAGCGACCTCATGATCGTGGACCTCCGCGACCGGCTCGCGGCGCACGGCCGGATCCCGCACCTGCCGGCGGGCTGGTCTGTCGACACCGCGATGCGGTCGGCGCACGCTGAGGCGTTCTCGGGTGACTTCCTCGTCGCGGCGCGCGCCGGGGAGCACGAGCTCCTCGAGGTCGTGCTCGTGGACGTCTCTGGCAAGGGTCAGGGTGCGGGAGTGCGCTCACTGCAGCTCTCTGGAGCGTTCGGCGGGCTGCTCGGGTTGATGCCCCGCGAGCAGTTCCTCGCCGCTGCGAACACCTACCTGCTCGAGCGGTCGTGGGAGGAAGGCTTCGCGACCGCGATCCACGTGGCCGTCGACCTCACAACGGGTCGGTACTGGGTGGCGTCTGCCGGTCACCCGCCCGCTCTCCACCTGCATGCCGGCTCGGGGCTCGTCGAGATCATCGACACGATCGGTGCACCCGCGCTGGGGATCGTGCGGGACCTGCCGCGTGTCGAGCGGACCGGGCGGCTCGAGCACGGCGACGCCCTGATGATCTACACGGACGGAGTGGTCGAGGTGCCCGGCTCCGACCTCGACCTGGGGATCGACCGGCTGATGGGGGCCACCGAGCGGGTGGTGGCCACCAGGCGCGGGGGTGCCGAGGCGGTGCTGGACGCGGTGCGGGCGGGTGACGGCGACGACCGGGGCCTGGTCCTGGTGCACCGGGACTGACGCGAGGCACCGGTGGACGACGACTACCTCGAGATCGTGCTGGACCTGGTCGAACGCATCCCGTCCGGACGCGCGATGACCTATGGCCTCGTGGCCGAGGTCGTGAGCGAGGAGCTCGTGGCGGCGGGAGGTCCCGCGCGAGGCGGTCCGCGCCAGGTGGGCCACGTCATGGCTCGGGCCGGCGGCGGGATCCCGTGGTGGCGGGTCGTCAACGTCACCGGGAGGGCCCCTGCCCACCTGCGCACGAGCGCGATCGCCCACTGGCTCGCCGAGGGGACACCGCGCACAGCCAGCGGCGAGCGGATCGCGCTGCGGCAGGCCATCTGGTTCCCGCCGCAGGACCACCCCCACGACGCGCCCGCGGCGCGCTGAGTCCGTTCGTGCTCGTCGACGGCGGTCGTCAGCCGAGCAGCTCGCGCAGCACCGGGAGCGTTCGGGGGTCGGCCTGCACGAGCATCGTCGTGATCGCGGTGGCCTCCCAAGCGGGCAGACGCGACCTGATCTCCTGGGGCGGACCCACGAGTGCGACGTCCTGGACGAGCTCGAGCGGGACAGCGGCCGTCGCCCGAGCGCGGTCGCCCGCGAGGTAGTGCGCCTGGATCTCGTCGCACGCGTCGGAGTAGCCCAGCCGGTCGAGCACGTTGCGGTGGAAGTTCGCGCCCTTGGCGCCCATCCCCCCGGCGTACAACGCGATGAACGGGCGCACGACGTCGGCCGCGTGCTCGATGTCGTCGTCGACCACGACGGGCACGGTGGCGGTGACCTCGAACTCCTCGATCGGTCGGGCCCCGGCGCCGCGCTGTGCGAAGCCGTCCGCGAGCATCTCGCGGTAGCTCGCGTCCATCCGCGGCGAGTAGAACATCGGCAGCCAGCCGTCGGAGACCTCCGCAGCGAGCGCGACGTTCTTGGGGCCCTCGGCGGCGAGGTGGATCGGCAGGTCGGCACGCAGCGGGTGCACGGTTGAGCGCAGCGCCTTGCCCAGCCCCGAGCTCTCGGCCGCGGGCAGCGGCAGGCGGTAGAACGCTCCGTCGTAGGTCACGGGGTTCTCGCGTCGCAGGACGTCGCGCACGATGGCGATGTATTCGCGCGTGCGGGCGAGCGGACGTGAGTAGGGCTGCCCGTACCAGCCCTCCACGACCTGGGGGCCCGACACCCCGAGCCCCAGCGTGAAGCGGCCGTCGGAGAGGTGGTCGAGCGTGATCGCGGCCATGGCGGTCGCTGTCGGCGTCCGTGCAGAGATCTGCGCGATCGCGGTGCCGAGCCGGATGCGCGACGTCCGCGAACCCCACCAGGCGAGCGGCGTGAGGGCGTCCGAGCCGTATGCCTCGGCGGTCCAGACCGACTCGAAGCCGAGCTGTTCCGCAGCCAGCACTGCCTGCTGTGCGCCGACCGGGGGACCTGCCGACCAGTAGCCCGTGTGATAACCCAGCCGCATCGCGCGCCCTCGTCTCCGCTCGACCCCCTGGCGCGTCGTTGCGCCCGGGGGAGAGTGTCGCAGGTGAGCGTGGGTCTCGGTCAGATGTAGATGGCCGGGTCGAGGAAGTCGCCGTCCGCGAACCACGAATCGGGGCGCTGGCGCACCTCGGCCGGGACACCGACGGCCACGGCGCCCGCGGGCACGTCGTTGACGACGACCGCGTTGGCCCCGATCTGCGCGCCGTCGCCGATGCGCACCGGACCGAGGATCTTCGCGCCCGCGCCGACGACCACACGGTTGCCGAGCGTCGGGTGGCGCTTGCCGTGACGCATCGAGCGCCCGCCGAGGGTCGCGCCGTGGAAGAGCACGACGTCGTCGCCGACCTCTGCGGTCTCGCCGATGACGACACCCATGCCGTGGTCGATGAACAGACGGTGACCGAGCTTCGCGGCGGGGTGGATCTCGATGCCCGTGGCGGCTCGCGTCGCCTGCGAGAGCAGGCGAGCAGGCAGTCGCAGGCCAGGCTCGTGCCACATCCGGTGCGCGAGCCGATAGGCCCACACCGCGTGCACGCCCGGGTACGCGACCGCGACCTCGAAGCGCGTGCGCGCCGCAGGGTCTTCGCGCAGCGCGACCTCGAGGTCGTCCCGCAGGACGGACCAGAACGTGCGAAGGGACACGGTGTGGGCGCCCCGGTCAGTTGAGCAGGTCGGCGTAGAGGATCGTCGAGAGGTACCGCTCGCCGAATGACGGGATGATCACGACGATGAGCTTGCCGGCGTTCTCCGGGCGCTTGCCGACCTCGATCGCCGCATGCAGCGCTGCGCCCGAGGAGATCCCGACGAGCAGTCCCTCCTCCTTGGCAGCGCGCCGCGCGACTGCCACGGAGGTGTCGGTGTCGACGTCGAACACCTCGTCATAGACCGTGGTGTCGAGGATCTCGGGGATGAAGTTCGGGCCGAGGCCCTGGATCTTGTGGGGTCCCGGCGCGCCGCCGTTGAGGATCGGCGACTCGGCGGGCTCGACGGCGATGATCTGCACGCCAGGTTTGCGTGCCTTGAGCACCTGCCCGACGCCGGTGATCGTCCCGCCGGTGCCGATGCCCGCGACCAAGATGTCGACCTTGCCGTCCGTGTCGGCCCAGATCTCCTCCGCCGTCGTCCGGCGGTGGATCTCCGGGTTTGCGGCGTTCGCGAACTGGCGCGCGAGGATCGAACCTGGGCGCTGGGCAGCGATCTCGTTGGCCGTGTCGACCGCGCCCCTCATGCCCGCGGCACCCGGCGTGAGGATGAGCTCGGCGCCATAGGCGCGCAGCAGCGCGCGGCGCTCCTTGGACATCGAGTCCGGCATCGTCAGGACCACCTTGTAGCCGCGCACCGCGCCGACGAACGCCAGCGCGATGCCGGTGTTGCCGCTCGTGGCCTCGACGATCGTCCCGCCCGGCTTGAGCTCGCCGGATGCCTCCGCCGCGTCGACGATCGCGACACCGATGCGGTCCTTGACCGAGCTCGCCGGGTTGTAGAACTCGAGCTTGCCGACAATCGTGGCGCCCACGCCCTCGGTCAGCTTGTTGATGCGGACCAGCGGCGTGTTGCCGACCAGCTGGGTCGCGTCGTCATAGATGCGTGCCATGTCATCCTCTTGTCTGGTGTCGCGGGTCGGGTGGACCCGCGGGCGAAAGGTGGGTCGCGGTGCGTGGGGTGGGGCGCACGTGCTGTAACACGCGCTCCGTTGCACGTATGCCGGGGGAGGTGCCGGGCGGGGCGAGCGCTGGCTCAGGGCGGCCCGCAGCCGAGCCCGCCGCCGGAGAGGCGGCCAGCGCTCTAGAGACAGCGACAGCTGGCGACGGTGCGGCGGGTCGGCGATGCGGCAGGAGTGGCGGACATGCAGGTGGGCACGGTTCCGGCCTTCCTCCTCGTCACGGATCGCATACTAGATGACCGTAGTCGTGCCGCGGGGCGTGCGCAAAGCAGTGGTTCGGCCGCCGGTCGCTGACGCGCGCGGGGGTGGGGGGCCCCGGCGTCAGCCCACGCCGACGGCGTCGAGCCACGCCTGCGCGAGCAGGCCGTGCCCGGCCGGTGTCGGATGCACGCCGTCGGCGGTCCACACCTGGGGAGCTGTGTGCACGGCGGCCGCGGCAAAGAGGCCGTCGACAGGGACCAGGACCGCGCGGTACTCGGCGGCGAGGCGACGCACGACGCCGATCCGAGGATCGAGGTCGGTCCGCCAGGCATGCTGGTCGTCGCTGACGGCGACGACGAAGGGTTCAATCAGCACGAGCCGCGCCCCGAGCTCGTCGCGGGCCGAGTCGAGGACTGCGCGCAGGTCCGACTCGTAGGAGTCGGTCGACGTCGTCCTGCCGGAGTCGAAGCGTCGCCACGTGTCGTTGATCCCGATCAGGACCGAGACGACGGTGGGGGCCAGAGCGAGGCCATCCGACGCCCATCTGGCGCGCAGCAGCGCGGCCGTGTCGCCGCCGACCCCCCGGTTGAGGAACGTCAGGTCGAGGTCAGGCCGTCGGGCACCCGCAAGCGCCGCCACGATCAGGGCGTACCCGTGTCCGAGGCTGGTCGGGTCGGAGCGGTCCCGTCCCCAGTCGGTGACGGAGTCACCCGTCAGCAGCACACGATCGTGGAGTTCGAGCAGCGTCGTCACGGCGGACATCTCACCACACCCGCCGATGGACCGGGATGGAGGCGAGGAGAACTGAGCTTCCGTAGCCAACCCGGAAGAGTCGCCGAAGCTCTCCGGGCCAGAGGTGTGGTGCCGTTGGCGGAGGCGGAAGCGTCCCGGTTGGGGGTAGCAGGTGATGTCGACGACCTCGGCGAAGAACCGCGGCGCGGTGAGGGGGCCGGCGCCGTCGATGCCGGCCACCGTGTCGGCATGAGCCGCGGCGAGCTGGGCGATCTGAATCTGGACCTCGCGGGCCTCGGCGATCAGCCCCACCATGGCGTTGGCCTGGGTGGCGGGTTGACCCGGCTCTTCGAAGAGCCGGGTCAACAGCTGCACCTACTGCATGGACGTGCACAGCGCCATCGCCGATCGCGACACGGTCCCGACCGAGGTGACTGACGCCCTCCGTGCCGGAATCCCGATCGGCGACGCGAAGCTTCAGGCTCTGAATTTGGTCGTCACGCCCATGGTCGACGCGCGCGGACGGCCCTGCGAGGACGACCTTGCCACGTTCCTAGCCGCGGGCCACAGCGAGGCGCAGGTGCTCGAAGTCATCCTGGCGATCGCGGTCAAGACGATCAGCAGCTACACGAACCACGTCTTCGACACCCCGCTGGACAAGGTGTTCGCCGGTCGCGCCTGGGAGGCGGCGTCTGACTGACGCGCCCTCTGGCGGGAGGCTCGAGCTTGCTGGCCCGGCGCCCCTGGTCGCCACGCCGATCTACGGGGAACGGTCACGTGGGCGGGGTGCTGCTGAAATCGACGACCGCCGTCGCCACCGGTCGGGTGCTGCGGCGGTGCGGCGCGGTCAGGATGTGGCAGACGTCGGAACCGGTGCAGTCGGCAGGATCGAGGTGGCGGCTGCGGGCGATGAGCCGTTCCAGCTCTGCCTCGAGCGCGACGAGCTCGGCCTGTCGCGTCCGGACGGCGTCGAGCTTGCTGCCAAGCAGGGCTGTCACGTGGGTGCACGGGGCGTCGCCGTGGTCGCGGAGATCGACGACGCTGCCGATCTCCGCAAGGGTGAGCCCCGCGGTCTGTGCGCTGCGGATGAAGAGCACACGGTTGACGCTCGAGGTGTCGTAGGTGCGGTAGCCGTTGGCTGCTCGCCGTGGTTCGGGCAGGAGTCCGTGGCGCTCGTAGAACCGGATCGTCTGGCTGTCCAGCCCAACGGTCTCGGCGAGCTCTCCGATCAACATCCCCACAACCTACCCCTTGACCTTGTACTGCGGAACAAGGTTTAGCGTCGCGGACATGGACATCTCCTTGCTCTACTTCGACGGCTGCCCGAACTGGAAGACCACCGCGGAGCGGCTCACCGTGATCGCGGCAGAGAGACCCGAGATCACCGTGATCCGCCACCTCGTGGAGACCGTCGAAGACGCCGAACGGGTCGCCTTCCACGGATCGCCGAGCATCCTCATCGACGGTGTGGACCCGTTCGCGGGCGCCGGCGTCGGTCTGGCATGCCGCATCTACCAGACCCCCCAAGGACCGGCAGGCTCCCCGACGCTCGAGCAGCTGCGCTCCGCAGTAGCCCACGCCTGAGGACCCCCGAGCCTCGGCACCGCGCACCAGCCCCCGGGTGAGCGACGGCGTCAATGCCCAACGCTGACAAGGAGATGGCATGACCACGTACGACCTGATCGTGATCGGTGCCGGCATGGCCGGGGTTGCCGCAGCCACCAAGTGCGCCTCGCAAGCCTGAAGCGTGGCGATCATCGACGAGCTCCCCTACGGTGGCACCTGCCCGCTGCGCGGCTGCGACCCGAAGAAGATTGGGTCATCGAGTGCTCCTCCGGGGTGGGTTGGTGCTGCCCGCTGTCGTCCGGCGAGTGCCAGGTCCGGTCGCACGAGGGGCAGGCCGGCATGGATCGGCTCGGGAGGATTCGAGTTCGGCGCTGAGGCACGAAGCCGTCGTCGCCATTGCTTTCCTCGTGTTTTTGCGAGTACATGCGATTAGAACACATCGGCGGGCGTATCGGCAAGTACATGAGTCGGGACCGAAACTCGCGTAGCCTCGTCCCATGTCAACACCTCCCAGCCTGCCCGGCGATCAGACCTACGACGGGCTGCTCGTCCAGGCCGACCTGCCTGCGGGCTGGCACCTGGCGAACCGATTCCCAGGGGAGCGGCCCGACGACGCCAGCGGCGCGATCGACGCCCTGCTCGGCTACGACGATCAGACCGTCGTGGGCGAGGATCGTCAGGCGCAGCTCGACTCCGAGCAAAACGAGACGATCGACGGCCGTTGGCGCTACATCGAGCACACCGCAACCGCGACCCGCGTGTTCATCAGGCTCCAGCGCCAGCTCCTGGCGATTCCTGAGGAGATTCGCATCACCGGGGTCGTCTACCTGCCCTGGCGCCCCGGAGACCCGATCACCAGCCAGCTCCTGCGCGAGCTGCCGACCGCCCGCATCGAAGCCGCGATCAACAAGCGACTGTTCGCGATGACCCGCACCAGTGCCATCACCGGCGGCAAGATCGAGCTCCCCAGCGGCCGCAAGGTTGCCGAGCGCGACCTGCTCAAACCCCTCCGTGACCCGAAGCAGACCCCCGACTTCTACGAGCTCGTCGCCCTCCAGCACGGCCAGCTCACCGTGAGTGGCGACGCGAACCCGTCGGCGACCATGGCCGATCTCAGCGGCGTCGCGCTCAGCACCGCCCAAGGCTGGGTCGCGAAGGCCCGCGCCCGCGGACTGCTCCCACCGGGACGCCGGGGACGCGCCGGATAGCGACCGTCAAGCTGTCCTGAGCGGCTCGGGCGCCAGCGTCGCGGACGACCCGGGGCTTGCCCCGCTCGACGGTCCTTCTTCCTCGTTTCCCTGTGGGCGCTCGTTGACCCGGGTGACCTTCACGAAGCGAGCGGCGACGTAGTGGAGGTCCGGCACGAAAGCACTTCTGGCAACCAAAGAAGGCATGAGACGGACCGAGGGCGGCGCGTGCGTGCGGCGTTCCCACACGGGGCTAGACCTACGGAACGGGGTTGACGTGGTCGCCGTCGGCGGCGATGTAGTCGTCGGGGTGGACGGGCCAGGCATCGAGGGTGGGCTCGTTCAGGAGCGCGTCGATAAGTGTGCGGGTTCCGGCGACTAGGGTCGAGTCGAAGTCGATCTCGGTGGCGACGCACCAGGCCCGATCGGTGGGCCAGAACAGGTTCGGCGACTGGGCTTGGAACCATGTGGGGTCCACCCACCAGCCAACGTTGGTGGCTGCCTGCACTGGCCCGGTGAGGAGCACGTAGTCGCGCCCTGGCAGGCGGACCCGCGGCCCGTCGCGATCGAGGTAGGGGTGCACAGGGTGCGGGGTCGAGACGGGCCCTGGTTGGCGAGCTCTCGATGGTTCTGGCGGATCCGCTGACGTTGGCGGAGCCGCGTGTGTGCCGGGGGTCGGTGCGGCCGGAGCGCTCCACAGGGGGTTCATGGTCAACGTGTTGGCGTGTAGCCAGCCCCAACCGTCCCAGAGGCAGAACGCGCAGCGCGAGGGTGTGGTCGTGTGCTGGCCCAGCACGCCAGACAACACGGCGAGGACCTCGGGCACGAGATGGCCTCGCTCGGGGTTTCCCCCGGGCCACACCGCGCTGGTGGCGTTGACCGGGTAGCGGGACCCGATCAGCGCGTGCCACTGCATCAGCGGATGCGCATGACCCCCGGTCACCGCAGCCACCTCTGGCCAGCTGACCACCTCGCCGTCGCTGTCAGTGGCCGGGTGGCAGATGCGCGCGTACGCCTGATAGCCGGCGGGCACCGTGCGGTTCACCGCCCCGGAGTGATTGCCCAGGCGGGGAAGGATCCAATCCGCGAGCTCGACGTCATCGCTGAGCTCGAGCTCCCCGAAGGTCATGCAAGCAGCATGGCGCACGCGGCAAGAACGAGCAGTCACCGAACCGTCTTCAGCGCTGGCCGACCAGCGGTCGCCATCCTGCTCAGCGGGCATCAGCGGGCGCCTGTTGGCGGGCCGCCGCCGCGGGCTACAGCCCCGCTTGGGACCCGAGTATCCCGGAACGCACGTCTTCAAACGGACCCGCAGTTGGCGCTGGGGCCGCCGGCACCGCTGAGGGGGGAGCGGTCCCGCTCGATGCCATGTCTGAGGCAGGAGTGGAAAGGCGACCGGAGTAGCTACTTGAGTGCCACTAGAGTAGCATGAGGTCATGAAGCTGAGTGTCAGTCTCTCCGAGGACGAGGTGGCCGCGCTCGACAAGTACGCGCGCGCAGCCGGGTTGTCGTCGCGTTCTGCAGCGATCCAGCAGGCGATCCGGCTTCTGGGCAACCCGGAGCTAGAGGATTCCTACGCCGCCGCGTGGGACGAGTGGGAAGCATCGGGCGATGCCGCGGCGTGGGAGTCGACAGCAGCCGATGGGCTCGCTGATGCTGCGCGGTGAAATCCGCCTTACCGACCTGGACCCGGCTCGGCCCAGCGAGGCAAACAAGCGTCGCCCGGCCGTCATCGTCAGCAATGACCGCGCCAACGCCGCCGCCGCCCGCCTCGGCCGCGGGGTGGTCACCATCGTTCCGCTGACCACCACTGTCGCCCGGGTGTTCCCCTTCCAGGTACTCCTGCCAGCCGACGAGACCGACCTTCGACTCGACTCCAAGGCGCAGGCCGAACAGGTCCGGTCAGTCTCCGTCGAACGCGTGGGCCCAGTGATTGGCCGCGTCCCCACCCACCTGATGACTCGGCTCGACGACGCCCTACGCCTCCACCTCCAGCTGTAGCTGCACGCCATGAGGGCGACCCTTGGTCACTCAGATTCCCAGTCCACGATGTGACCCCGCAGTCGAGGCGATTGCGGCCGTCGTCCCTCTGAAAGTGCTCGTCCGTTCCCGGTGAGCGCGTTGTCTTTGTAGAGCCATCGGCTGTCCGTTGCCAGCCGAAGCCTGGGTGTCTGGCGCCGCGAATTCAGCGGGGGCTTGAGGGGTAGGGAGTCCTGAGGATCATGACGTCGTACTCGAGGGCGGTGTCGGTCTCCAGCACGTACTCGCAGACGAACTGGTAGATGGCGCTGGAGCCGCCGTTGCCGGCGGGCTCGATGAGCTTGTTGCGCCACCCGTCGAGACGTATTGGATGCGCCCAGATGCCGTCCTGGCTTCGGTCGAGCGCGACGTACTCGGGGAACACACGCGCGCCGGTGGTGTCGAACAGGCTGGGCTTGAGCTCGTGGACGTGGTCGCGGTCGACGAGGTAGGCCACGAGGGTGTCGTCAGCGGCGACTGAGACGTGATCCGGGATCGCGTTCAGTGCCGCGGTCGTGGCGGCGCAGGCCGGGCACGGGCGCAGCGCACTGGACGCGACGTGTCCCAGGGGAAGCCAGCAGGATGCGACCAGTGCCGCCGCCACGAGCACCCAGGCGCCGCGGGCGACTGACTGGTCGCTCCACCGCCGTCGGGCGCGGATCCGGCGTACCGCGTCGATGGCCGCGAACGCCATGATGACGGTCACGGTCGCGTTGTAGTGCAGCCCCGGACCCCAGTACGTCTCGTTCGCCGAGGTGAGCCGGGAGGCCAGCGACGGCAGGGCGATCAGGGCGAGGGGTGAGCGTGCGGCGAGCCCGAGGCTCGGGGCGAGCAGGATCAGGACCAGGACGATCGCCTTGCCCGTCGTGATGCCGGTCCACAGCTGCGTCAACGCGCCCCCGGCCGCCGCGGACGACGACCAGTACGTGTACCTGCCGTAGAACCCCATCGCGGGAATCATGACCCCGACGATCAGCGCGAACGCCCCCAGAGCGAACCCGGCCACCCCGACGGCCGGCCACCAGCGGCGCCGTGCGACCAGGTACAGGGCGATCCCCAGGAGCAGGAAGACGCTGTCCTCCTTGACGAGCATCAGCGGCAACGCCCACACGATCGCCTGCACCTCGTGCCCCCGCACGAGCGCGGCGAGGCAGAGTGCGAGCAACGGCATCGCGAACGCGACCTCGTGGAAGTCGAACAGGGCCATCGCCTGAGTGCCCCACGCCAGCACGAACCCCATCCCGATCGCGGCACCCGTCCGCTTGCCGAGAGCATCGATCGCGGACCTGGTCACGATCCCCGCGGCGAGCCCGACGAGGGCAGCCTGGGCGATCAGCAGCAGGCGCGCGTCGGGCCAGAGCCGGTAGAACGGGGCCAGGAGTGCGACGACCGGGGAGAAGTGGTCCCCGAGCAGGTCGAAGCCCCCAGCGGCTTTGAGGTACGACCACGGCAGGTGGCCCTGTGCGTACTGCTGGACGGCCTGGGTGAAGATCGCCAGATCGATGCCCGCGGCCATCCGCGCGAACCGCACCAGGGACGTCGCTGCATACAAGAGGAGCGCACCGAGCCCGATCGTCAACGACGGGTGCCGCCGCGCCCAGACCCCCACCCACGTCGCGCCCAGCCGGACGACCAGACGCCACAGGCGCCCGCCCCATCCGCTCCACGGCACACCCCGCCGCGACGGCGGCGCGACGCGGTCACCTTCGAGCGTGACCGTCATCCTCGATTGCCCGACCGCACGAGCTCATTGCCGCGCTGCACTGACGGCATCGAAGGCTCCCCCTGCTCTGCGGTGATCCGCATCACGGCCCAGCAAGCCCGGACCACGCGCACAGATGCCACCCCGTGACGAACGCTACCTGCGCCCACCCGAGGTCACGAGTCGATCCGCGCGCGCGTCGGCAAGCGGGGACACGAGGCCTCGACAACAGCAGACTGACCCCTGGCAATGCTCAGGGGGCCACGTTCAAGCAACGCTGACCGGTGCCACAGATCCGCACCCAGGTCTCAGGGTGACGTCCCGCCGGCGGTCGACTTGCTCGGCAACCTGTCGGTCCGCGTGAGGAGCCTGGCGAGCGTCTCGCCGTCCGCTCATCGGCTACCTGGCGGCCGGACCAGCCGGATCGCGGCCGAGATTGAAATGGCGGTTGGGAGCGCCGGGGCGATCCGGTGCCGATGTCGGTCACCACCGCAGGAGGTCGAGGTACTGCTTGCGAGCCGGCATCGCATGGATGACCATCTCATCGGCGCTCTCGAGGACGAGTACCACCGTCTCCGGCAGGCGGGCTCCTGTGTCGAAGCGCAGGCGCAGCGCTCGGCGGGGAACGAGGTCATCGTCGAGGGGCTCGATCCACAGCGACCACTCTGCTGCTCGGATCGCGTCCTCCGGCGAGACGCCGTGCTTGAGCGCGCTCCGATGGACCTTCACGCAGCGAAGTGGGCCAGCGCGGCTCGGATCGCCTCGGACCTGCTCATCTCGTTCTTGGCTGCCACCGCGTCGAGAGCGTCGACCTCCTCAGCGGTCAGCCGGACCGCCACGACTTGCATCGGTTCCGCCCCGCGCCCAGGACGCCCACGCCCGCGACGCTTCAGCACATCCACGTCGTATCCCGCTTCGGCCTCGTCGGCCCACCCCTGGATCTGCTCCTCGCTCACCACCCGTGAATCGTATAACGAAAAGGAAGCCGGTTCCAGAGGTGGACCACGTCGGTCGAGTAACGCCGAGCGCCCTCACCGGGATCACCCACCCGTGTCCGATGAGGGATGCTCGCTCATCGGACTGAATGGACTGAATGGACGTATGCTACCTTCGATAGTTGCAAGTACACGCGCGTGGCGACGGGAGTCGGCATGAGGGGTGGGGTGATCCTGTTCCGCGGAACAGGTGCGGCCGCACGCCGCTACCTGGAGTCAGATCGCTCCCGTGCGGACGAGTACTACCTGGGAGCCGGCGTCGCGATGGCGGAACTGTCCGTGGTCGACGGCGATGGGCGGGTGATCGGCGAGAGCACCCTGACGCCGGAGGAGTACGCCAGCTGGGTCGACTGGATCGACCCGCTCACTCGTGAGCCGATGGGCCGGGCCCGCCAGGCGAGTGACGCGCGGCAGGGCTCGCCGAGGTTCGCCGAGATGGTCGTGAACACCCCCACGTCCCTGTCGATCGCTGCCGCGCTGCACCCGGAGGTGTCCGAGGCGCTAGATGCGGCGCAACGCGATGCGGTAGCTGAGATCCGGTCGTGGCTCGGTCAGCACTCGGTCACCCGCATCGGTCCGCGCGGCAGGCAGGAGGTCGTGCCCGTCGAGCGGCTGCAGACGGTGGGAATCTCGCACAAGACCTCCCGTGCGGGCGATCCGCATCGGCACATCCATTTCCAGATCGGGACTCGCGTGTGGGCCGGCGGCGCCTGGCGCGGGTTGGACACGGCGGCGCTGTTCCGGCAGCAGGGCGCCATCCGCGCGCTGGGGACCGCGGTGCTCGCCGCGCACCCGCACCTGACTGCGGTGCTGGACGCGCACGGCCTGACGCTCGATCCGGTCACCGGGGAGGTGGCCGAGCTGCAGGCGTTCAACGCGGTGATGAGCAAACGCGCCGGCCAGGTCGCCCGCAACCTGACGGTGTTCGAGGCGCAGTGGGAGGCCGCCCACCCCGGCCAGGAACCGGGCCCGGTCGTCAGTGCCCGGTTGCAGGCCAAGGCCTGGGACCACGAGCGCCCGAACAAGAAGCCGTCGCGGCTGGGCAGCGAAGCCGGGTGGCGGCGCGAGCTGGACGAGGCCGGATGCACCCCCGCCCGGCCCCGCGCGCCGCGGCGCCTCGCGGTGGCGCTCGACGAGCTGCACGTGCAGCAGGTGGCGAGCAGGGCGTTGGACCGGTGCGCGGCGCGGGCATCGACGAGGACCGTTCACGACATCCAGGAGCACGTCACCCGCATCATCACCGAGACCGGCGTGCGAGCCGAGCGTGCCGACCTGAGCGACCTCATCGCCATGACCACACGCCTAGCCGCGGACGACTGCCTGTCGGTCCTGCCACCCGGAGCCGCGCGCCCGGAGCACGTCGCGCACCTGACGAACCTGCGCGTGGTGCAGGTGGACACGGCGCTGCGCGACCTGCTGACCGCTCGCGCCGCTCAGCGGTCAGGTGGCACGCCCGACGTGCGCCACCTGGCGCTGGAGCACGGGCTGGACCGCGAGCAGGCGGCCGCCGCCGCGGCGGTCGCCTCCGGTGATCTGCTGGTGGTCGTCGAGGGCGCCGCGGGGGCGGGCAAGACCACGATGCTCGGGGTAGCGATCGAGGCCGCCGGGGCCGAGGGTCGTACGACGCGGATCGTGACGCCGACGAAGAAGGCCGCTGACGTCGCTGCGCGCGAGCTCGGCGTGCGGGCCGACTCCGTGGCCAAGCTCGTGCACGATCACGGGTGGCGGTGGAACCCCGACGGGGTGTGGACGCGCCTGGCCGTCGGGGCGGTGGACCCGGACAACGGCACCACCTACACCGGCCCGCCCGCCGCTGCTCGGCTGCGCCGCGGGGAGCGGGTCGTGGTGGACGAGGCCGGGATGCTCGACCAAGACACCGCGCTCGCCCTGCTGCGCATCGCCGACGAGGCCGGTGCGGGCCTGGTCCTGGTCGGGGACCGCGCCCAGCTGGCCGCCGTCGGTCGGGGCGGCGTGCTCGACATCACCGCGCAGGTCTCGCGGCGCACGTTCGACCTGGCCACGGTCCACCGCTTCGCCGACCCCGAGTACGCCGACCTCACCGTGCAGATGCGTCGGGGCCAGAACCCGGCGCGGCTGTTTGACCGTCTGCACGCCCTCGATCTCGTCGTGCTGCACTCGAGCACGGAGGACCTGCTCGCCGCGGTCGCCCGCAGCGCACGCGGCGGCGACGCGGTCACGCCCGCGACGAACGACGAGGCCCGCGCCCTGAACACGGCCATCCGGGACGAGCGGGTGCAACGCGGTGAGGTCGACGACGACCACGTCACCTATGGCAGTGATGGGCTGCCGATCGGGGTCGGCGACGTGATCGCGACCCGCCGCAACCACAGCGAGTTGGGCGTGGCGAACCGCCAGACTTGGACCGTGCAGCACGTCACCGACGACGGCGCGGTGTGGGCGAGGGAAGCTGGCGCCGGTCGTGAGCACCGACGCAGCGTCCAGCTGCCCGCTGACTATGTCGCCGAGCACACGCACCTGGCCTACGCCGCGACGTCCTACGGGGTCCAGAGCGCGACCACCCCCGCGTCGCACACGGTCCTGGGCCACGCGCTCGACGGATCCGGGATGTATGTCGGCATGACCCGCGGCCGGCACCGCAACACCCTGCACACGGTGGCCACGGACCTGGACGACGCTCGCGAGCAGTTCACCACCGTGCTGCGCCGCGACCGCGCCGACCGTGGCCTGGCCGCTGCGGCCCGTGCCGCGCGCCAGGTCGTCGATGGCCTGGTGCCCGCCCGCCCGGTCGCCTTCGTGAACGCCGAACGCGCCCGACTGCGCGAGTGGATCCAGGCCGCCGACCACGAAGCAGGCCGGTGGGAGCAAGCTCTGGGCGCGTTTCGCCAGCTGAGCGCCGTGCACCACGCCGAAGACGACCAGCAGACCCAGATCGTCGCCGTCGCTGACGCCCGGGTCGTGCAGGTGCGCGCCGAGGTCGCCGCACCGCTGATCGAGCAAGCCAACGCCGACGGCACCAACTACCTGAGCGC
>JABBOW010000081.1 GCA_012927595.1 Cellulomonas sp. | reverse complement strand
CCTCGGCCCGGACGGCCGGTTCCTCGGTGCGCAGGCGCTCCGGGACCGGTTCGCGCCACTCGGCGTGCCGGGAGCACTGCGGGTCGGGGTGTACTGCGGATCTGGTGTCACGGCAGCGCACGAGGTCGCGGCCCTCGCGTCGATCGGCGTCGAGGCGGCGCTGTACCCCGGCTCCTGGTCGCAGTGGTCCGCCGACCCCGACCGCGTGGTGACGACCGGGCAAGACCCGCGCTGACCGGCCCGCGCCGGCCGGCGCGCCAGCAACGGTCAGACGGTCCGGGCGACGTCCGCGAAAGCGAGGTGCGCCGCGCGCGGGCGGCTCGCGTCCTGGCCAGCGGGCTGGCCGACGTTGAGGACGAGCAGCGACTGCCAGCCGTTGTCGGCAAAGAACTCGGTGTCGATCCCCGCGGCGTCGTCCCCGCCCATCGCACCGACGTGCAGACCGGCTGCGCGCAGGCCGGTGATCAGGTAGCCGACCTGGATGAGGCCCGACTGACGGGCGAGGACCGTGCGGGAGCCGGCGTCACCCTCGAACCTGGCGGCCATGGCGACCGCATGCGGTGCCAGCGTCGGGAGGTCGTGGTGGAAGTTCGTGCCGGTCGCGGCCACGGTCGTCAGCGGTGCGGCGAGGACCCTGTCCCGGTTGCCCTCGTTCATGTGTGCGGCGAGCCGGGCCCGGGCCCGGGGCGTCCGGACGAGGAGCTGGCGCAGCGGGACGGTGTTCATCGCCGTCGGACCCCACCGGACCAGGTCGTAGGCCGCGCGGACGGCACCGTCGGGCACCTCGTCGTCGGCGAAGGCGTTCACGGTGCCCGCCTCGCGGAACAGGAGGTCGGCGACGTCCTCGCCGATCGACAAGGGGGCGGCCTCGAGGTCGGTCGGGAAGTCGAGCTCGGCCAGGTCGATGGTCTCAGTCCTCATGCTGGTCGAAGCATCAACTTGCTGTGCCCCATTCCGTCTGCGCAGGTGACGCACGTCACGTGCACCGCCGCGCCTATCCTGGGCGGTATGGCTGCCGCCCCCCTCGTGCTCGGGATCGAGACGTCGTGCGACGAGACCGGCGTCGCGCTCGTGCGTGCGCACGCCGACCGCAGCGAGCTGCTCGCCGACGTCGTCGCGAGCTCGATGGACGAGCACGCGCGGTTCGGCGGGATCATTCCCGAGATCGCCTCGCGCGCCCACCTCGAGGCCATGGTCCCCACGATCGAGCGTGCGCTGGCGACCGCGGGGGTCGGGCTCCGGGACGTCGATGCGATCGCCGTCACTGCAGGACCTGGACTGGTCGGCCCCCTGACTGTCGGCGCTTCGGCCGCCAAGGCGCTCGCGCTCGGGCTCGGCAAGCCGTTGTTCGGGGTCAACCACGTCATCGCGCACGCCGCGGTCGACGAGCTGGTCGACGGACTCTTCCCCGACAGGCTGATGGCGCTCGTCGTCTCGGGCGGGCACTCGAGCCTCCTGCTTGTCGACGACGTCGTCACCGGGGTCACCGAGCTGGGCTCGACGCTCGACGACGCCGCGGGGGAGGCGTTCGACAAGGTCGGGCGCCTGCTGGGCCTGCCCTACCCGGGCGGGCCGCACATCGACCGCCTGGCCCGCGAGGGCGACCCCACCGCGATCCGGTTCCCGCGTGGGCTGACCGCTGCGAAGGACCAGGAGAAGCACGCGTACGACTTCTCCTTCTCCGGGCTCAAGACCGCCGTGGCCCGCTGGGTCGAGGCGCGCACGGACGTCGGGCAGCCGATCCCGCGCAACGACGTCGCGGCGTCATTCGCGGCCGCGGTCGCCGACGTGCTGACCGCGAAGGCCATTGCCGCCTGCCGCCGCCACGACGTGCCCACGCTCGTCATCGGAGGCGGCTTCTCCGCCAACTCCCAGCTCCGCGAGCTCGCCGCGATCCGCTGCGCCGAGGCGGGTATCGAGCTGCGGATCCCGCCGATCCGCTTCTGCACCGACAACGGCGCGATGATCGCGGCGCTCGGGGCCGCAGTCGTGCGCCGCGGCCTGTTGCCGTCCTCGCTCGACCTGCCGGTGGACTCCTCGATGCCGCTCGAGACGGTGCGGGTCTAACGACGTCGGCGACTGGTAGGGCCGGCTACAGCGGCCGGCCCGCGCGCATCTCAGCGACGAGCGCCGCGACGACGGCATCGAGCGCTCCTGCGTTGCGCCGGGCCACAGCCCGCTGCCGCTGGTAGGACGCGCCCCTGCGCAGGATCACGCGCACGTTGTCAAGCTCGGTGGAGCAGCCGAGCCGCTCCGCGACGGGCGCGAGCTCGACGAGCAGGCGCTCGACGGCGTCTGTCACGTGCTCCTCGTCGCCCGCCGAGTTCGTGATGATGATCGCGTCCATGCCGTAGCGCGCCGAGCGCCACTTGTTCTCCTGGACGTACCAGGGCTGCATCCTGGGCAGGGTCTCGCCGCGGTCGAGCATCGTCGAGAAGTGCTCGACCAGGCAGTGGGTCAGAGCGCCGAGCGCGGTGACCTCGAGCAGGTTCGACGAGCCGTCGCAGATGCGCGTCTCGATGGTGCCGAACCGCAGCGAGGGGCGCACGTCCCACCGGACCTCGTCGAACTGGTCGATCACTCCGGTGTGCATCATGTCGGCGGCGTAGCCCTCAAGCTGGTCCCAGCGGTCGAACTGGAACGGCAGCCCGGCCGTGGGCAGCTGCTGGAACATGAGCGCGCGGTTGGACGCGTACCCGGTGTCCTGGCCGCCCCAGAACGGGCTCGACGCGGACAGAGACTGCAGGTGGGCGAAGCACGTCAGCAACGCGTTCGAGATGGGCAGCACCTTGTCGCGGTCCTCGATGCCGACGTGGACGTGGACGCCGTAGATGAGCATCTGCCGGCCCCACCACTGCGTGCGGTCGATGAGGGTTGCGTACCGCTCCTTGTCGGTGACCTTCTGCTGGGTCCACCGGGCGAACGGGTGCGTGCCGGCGCACATGAGCTCGACCCGGAGCGGGTCGGTCACGACGCGGACCTCCTCGATGGCGCGTTGCAGGTCGGCGCCCGCCTCGCCGATGGTGCGGCACACTCCCGAGACCACCTCGACGGTGTTGAGCAGCAGCTCCTGGCGGATCGCCGGGTGCTCGCCGCCCGGGGGACGGACCGCGTCGAGCACCGTCTGCGCGACCTGGCGCAGGTCGCCCGAGTCGGAGTCGACGAGCGCGAGCTCCCACTCGAGCCCGACCGACGAGCGTTCCGACATGGCGAACGGCAGCGCGAGAGTCTTCATGAGACTGGCTCCACGAGGAGGACCTGCTGCAAGCCGGCGACCCGCGTGAGGACGATCGTCGCCTCGGTGTCGCCGTGGAGGTCGAGCTGGGCGCGCAGCTGCTCGGGCAGGACCGCGGTCCCGCGCTTCTTGATCGTCAGGCGCCCGACGTCGCGCCCGCGCAGGTAGGTCCGCAGGCGCTTGAGCCCGAACGGCATGGTGTCCAGGACCCGGTAGGCGGTCGCGAGATGGGTGGGGTGCAGCATGTCGGACGTCACGTAGGCGATCGTCCGGTCGACGAGCCGGCCTTGCACCTGGACCGCGACCTCGCCCACGAGCCCGGACCGGATCACGGCGCCGTCCGGCTCGTACAGGTAGGCACCCACCGGTCCGACGTCGGGCACGGACGGCCCGTCGGGACCGACCCGTACGACGTGGGTACCGCCGGCACGCAGCACGAGAGCGCCACGCCCGGGGCCGTCGGGCGCGAGCGGACCGAACCACAGTCCGACCTCGATGACGTCGCCCTCGACGGACACCCACTGCGCCTCGGCGTCGTCGGGCAGCGCCGAGTGGGGGAGACCCGGGCCGAGCTTGAGTCCCACTGCCGGGACGCGCTCGCGCAGCGCGAGCAGCGCGTCGAGCGGAGGCGAGTACGCGGCGGGGTCGAACACACGTGAGCCGCCGGTCGTGCGACGCGCCGGGTCCGCGTAGATCCCGTCCACGCCGTCGGCCGCAAGGTCGAGCGTGAGGCCGTCGCCGTGGCGGACCTCGACCTCGGGGAAGTGGCGCAGGTTGACTGTCGCGACGCCTGCGGTCACCGCGTCGGTGTCGACCGCGAGCACCGCGAGGCCCATGCTCGCGAAGGCCATCGTGTCGGCGCCGATACCGCACGTCAGGTCGGCGAGCTTCGTGACGCCCGCGTCGGTGTAGCGGCGGGCGTGGTGCGCGGCGACGAGGAGGCGGGTCGACTGCTCGAGACCGGCCGGGGTGAACAGCATGCCGTCAGCGAAATCGCCGAACTTGACGTGGGCCTTGGCTCGCAGCCGCGACTGGGTCAGTGCGGCGGCAACAAGCTCCGGGTCGATGCCCTCGCGGTGCAGGCGCTCGGACAGCGCAAGGGTCTGGCGCTCGTCGTAGGGCGGCAGCGCGTTCAGCAGCGCCCAGCCTGTCGGGCTCATGAGCTTGGCGAGGCAGGTGGCGTCCATGCGGGCGATCCTTCCACGCTGCGGGCCGCGCGGCGCGTGCGCAGCCGGAGTCAGAGGAGTCCGAGGACCCCCACGCTGGCACTCGCCTTGACCGAGTGCTAACCGGTTCATAGAGTGGTCGGTGGCACTCCCCTCTGGAGGGTGCCAACCGAACCGAGAGGCCCACCGACCCCCGCGACGGCGGTCGGCCTGCACGGAACGGCACCAGACATCACTGAATCACTCACACGTGAAGGGGAGGTCCGCTGTGTCGGTCTCCATCAAGCCGCTCGAGGACCGGATCGTCGTCAAGGCGCTCGAGGCGGAGAAGACGACCGCTTCCGGGATCGTTATCCCGGACAGTGTCAAGGAGAAGCCCCAGGAGGGCGAGGTCCTGGCCGTCGGGCCCGGCCGCGTCGACGACAACGGCAACCGCGTCCCGCTGGACGTCACTGTCGGTGACAAGGTCATCTACAGCAAGTACGGCGGCACCGAGGTGAAGTACGACGGCGAGGAGTACCTCATCCTCTCCGCGCGCGACATCCTGGCGATCGTCGTCAAGTAGCGCTGGCGCATGACGAAGCCCCTCCCGGCCTGGTCGGGAGGGGCTTCGTCATGCTGTCAAGCTCGGGCGTGCTGCGAGCGGGGTGGTCCGGCGAGGCTCAGACCGCCTGCCGTGCGCGCTTCGCGAGGATGGCGGCGCGCTCGTCCTCGGACAGGCCACCCCAGACGCCGTACGGCTCGCGGACCGTGAGGGACTGGTTGCGGCACTGCTTGAGCACCGGGCAGGTCGCGCAGATGGCTTTGGCCGCCTCGGCGCGGCGTCGACGAGCGGATCCTCGTTCGCCCTCGGGGTGGAAGAACAGCGTCGGGTCGGCCTCACGGCACGCACCCTCGAACTGCCACTCCCACAGGTCCATCACCGGTCCGGGCAGTCGCGAGATCTCAGCCATCAGTCCTCCTTGGCTTGGCGCCGGGCCCGAGAGGGGATCGGCGACTTCGGAACGTCGGTCGTGCATGCCTGTGCTGAGAACCCTACAAGCGCGTCAGAAGTTGTTCAAGTCTCCGGTCACAACCGTTTCAATCGGATCGAATTGACCACGCAAGCGGCGGGCGTTGGCGATCGCGCCACAAGTTGTGCACAATCGAGCCATGGCTCCCCGCGACGCTGACGACGCCGCAGCGGTGTCGGCCGCCTCGGAGCTCGGTCCGGAACTCGCGGTGGCGACCATGAGGGAAGTCGCGCCGGAGCGCTCCCAGAACCGCACACCACGGCAGGCCCCCGCGCTGACGGTGGCGGCGGTCGCGCGTCGTCTCGGCGTCGCACCCGCGACACTGCGGACCTGGGACCGCCGGTACGGGCTCGGCCCGTCGGCGCACGCTGCCGGCTCGCACCGCCGCTACACGGCCGAGGACGTCGACCGTCTGCTCGTGATGCGCGGGCTGACCATCGACGGGGTCGCCCCGTCCGAGGCGGCCCGGCTGGCGCGCGAGAACGACATGCACGACGACGGGTCCGGACATGGGCAGCCGGCAGGCGGTGCACCCCACACCGGTGTGCTGGGCGCCGTCGCAGGAGCAGGCTCTGCGACCGGAGCCCCGGCACGCACCCGCACCCAGGAAGTCACCCCTACTCTCGTCATCGACGCCGCGCTCCGGGGCGACGAAGTCACGTGCAGGGCGCTGCTGACACCGCCGGCGGATGTGCTCGTCGAGGCGTGGTGGCTCGAGCTGGTCGAGCCCGTCCGGGCCGGGCTCGCCGCGCGAACGGTCCTCGCCCGGTCCGGGGAAGAGGCAGACACGATCGTCGTGGCGGCGGTTCTGGCGGCACTGCGGGGCCGCAGCATGCCGCTCGCCCGCACGCACGTCGCCGGGCGGCGGGTTGTGCTGCTCCTCGCCGCGCCCGAGGAGCCGAGGCCCCTCTCGCTCCATGTCCTCGCCGCAGCGCTCGCGGCCCGTGGGGTCGACGCCCGCGTCGTGGCCGGACCGGTCGAGCCGCATCGCACGGTCGAGATCGCTGCCATGACCAGGCCGGCGGCGATCGTCCTCGTCACCGACCGCGCCGACGCCGACCTTGCCGTGATCGGCGCGCTGGTCGACGCCCAGCCGGACGTGCCGCAGTTCGTCGTTCTGCCCGACGGCGCGGCCGCCGACCTTCCGCTCGGCCGGTCGGTCCACCGGGCGCGATCGTTCACGGGTCTGCTGCACGAGGTCCTCGCGGTCAGCACCTGATCGGTGCCGGTCCGGGCCCGTCAGGGAGCAGTCTTGGCACTGCCGCGCGCGCCGACATCCCGTTCCTATCACCCGTTCGGCGCACTAACGTTGCGGCTCGGCGCGTCGATAGACAGATGACGGCTACGGGCACCCCGGGCCAAGAGGAGGTTTCGATGGCCGGAGTCGTGATCTGTCACGGCTCGACCGTGGTGCGCGAGCGCTTGGTCCTGACAGCTGGCGGTGTGCCCTCGCTCGCGCCGGTCCGTGCGGCGGCGTCGCTCGACGAGCTCATGTCGCTCGCCCGCCGCAACCCGCCGACCATCGTCCTGCTCGACGCGCACCTGCCGGGTCAGGGACCCGTCGAGGCGATCCGCCGGCTGCGGGGGATCACGAGCACCGCGTCGATCGTCATGCTGGCCGTCCCGGGCGACGAGATCGCACTCGACCGCGCTGTCGCACTCGGCGCCCGTGGCTACCTGGCGCCCGACGTCGGACGCGCCGAGCTCGCGGCCGTCGCGGCGCACGTCCTCGCGAGCCCCGTCGTCGCCGACGTCGGACGCCTCGCGTCTCACATCGACCCGGGCCCGGTCGTGGGGCGACCGCAGGTCGAGGTGCCGGCCCAGCAGCCGGCCCGCGAGGAGCTCGCCCTGACGAAGCGTGAGGTCGAGGTGCTGGTCGGGATGAGCAACGGGCGGTCGAACTCTCGGATCGGTGCGGACCTGTTCCTGTCCGAGGACACCGTCAAGACCCATGCGCGTCGGCTGTTCCGGAAGCTCGGTGCGGCCGATCGTGCGCAGGCCGTCGCGATCGCGCTGCGCCGCGGACTCATCCGCTGACCGTCCTGGGCGCCGACGTATCATCGGCGCATGGCCTTCGGACACCCTGACACACCCGCTCCGGCTTCCGACCCCTTCGGCTACGTCGGCCTGACCTACGACGACGTGCTGCTGCTCCCGGGCGAGACGGACGTCGTCCCGAGCGAGGTCGACACGACCACGCGCCTGACGCGCGAGATCTCCGTCGCCATCCCCCTGGTGTCCGCGGCGATGGACACGGTCACCGAGTCGCGCATGGCGATCGCGATGGCCCGCCAGGGCGGTGTCGGCATCCTGCACCGCAACCTGTCGATCGACGACCAGGCCCACCAGGTCGACCTCGTCAAGCGCTCCGAGTCGGGCATGATCACGGACCCCGTCACCGTCGGTCCGGAGGCCACGCTCGCCGAGCTCGACAAGCTGTGCGGCAAGTACCGTGTCTCGGGGCTCCCGGTCGTCGACGCGTCCGGTCGCCTTCTCGGCATCATCACGAACCGCGACCTGAGGTTCGTCGCCGCGAGCGACTACCCGGTGCTCCACGTCCGCGAGGTGATGACGGTCATGCCGCTCGTCACGGCCCCCGTGGGGATCGCCCGCGAGGACGCCGCGGCGCTGCTGGCCAAGCACAAGGTCGAGAAGCTGCCGCTCGTCGACGGCGACGGGATGCTCCGTGGCCTCATCACGGTGAAGGACTTCGTGAAGTCGGAGCAGTACCCGATCGCGACGAAGGACAGCGAAGGGCGTCTTGTGGTCGGGGCGGCTGTCGGGTTCTTCGGTGACGCGAGGGACCGGGCCCTGGCTCTGGTCGACGCCGGCGTGGACGTGCTGGTCGTCGACACCGCGAACGGCCACGCGCGCCTCATGCTCGACATGGTCCGCCGCCTCAAGTCCGACCGGGCGACCCGGGGCGTGCAGATCATCGGCGGCAACATCGCGACCATCGCGGGTGCGCAGGCCCTCGTCGACGCGGGCGTCGACGCCGTGAAGGTCGGCGTCGGCCCCGGCTCGATCTGCACGACGCGCGTGGTCGCAGGTGTGGGTGTCCCCCAGATCTCCGCGATCTACGCGGCGTCGCTCGCATGCAAGCCGGCCGGCGTGCCGGTCATCGGCGACGGTGGTCTGCAGTACTCGGGGGACATCGCCAAGGCGCTCGTCGCGGGTGCGGACTCCGTGATGCTCGGTGGTCTGCTCGCCGGGTGCGAGGAGTCGCCCGGCGACCTCGTGTTCGTCAACGGCAAGCAGTACAAGCGCTACCGCGGCATGGCCTCGCTCGGGGCCATGCAGTCGCGTGGGGACCGACGCTCGTACTCCAAGGACCGCTACTTCCAGGGCGACCTGTCCGACGACGAGATCATCACAGAAGGCATCGAGGGACAGGTCGCGTACCGCGGCCCCCTCGCAGCCGTCGCGCACCAGCTCGTCGGCGGCCTGCACCAGTCCATGTTCTACGTCGGGGCGCGGACCGTCCCGGCGCTGCAGGAGCGCGGCAAGTTCGTGCGGATCACGCCCGCGGGGCTCAAGGAGTCCCATCCGCACGACGTGCAGATGATCTCCGACTCGCCCAACTACTCGACCCGCTAGCCAGCTCGACCGGCTTGCCACCTTGATCGGCTGGGCCGCCCCGCATCGGCTGGGCCGCCCCGCATCGGCTGGGCCGCCCCGCAACGGCCAAGTCAGAGGGACGCGGGGACGGCGGCGACCGGCGTACGCGTCGGCCAGTCAGCCTCGGCGCCAGGTCCGGCCATTCCCTGACCGGTGCGCCAGGCGTTGAACTCCTCGGCCCACGCGCGGTGAGCGGCGACCTGGCGGGCGTGCAGCGCACCGAGGTCAAGCTCGGCGAGGTCCGGGAACCGCTCGACCAACCGCGCGAGCACGTCGAGGGTGGCGACGACGTCGACGTCGGCCGAGTGCAGCGACCCCGTGCCCACCTCGTACACCCCGCACAGGTCGACGAGCTTGCGCTTGCCGCGGCGGTAGCGGTCCGCGTGCCGGTCGAGGACGAGCGGGTCGAGGACGGGCGCAGCGGGCCGGCCGAGGCGGTCCGGGACCGTGGCGAGGCCGTGCCGGGTCAGCTCGGCGTCGAGGATCGACAGGTCGTAGCACGCGTTGAAGGCCACGACCGGGATGCCGTCGGAGAGGGCAGCCGCGACCTGCGTCGCGATCTCCTCGAGCGCCACCACGGGCGGAGCGCCATGGGCGTGCGCGTGGGCGGTCGTGATGCCGTGGATCGCGCTCGCGGCCGCAGGGATCTCGACACCCGGGTCGATGAGCCACGTGCGGATGTGCGTGCCCGACGCGTCGCGGCGGACGAGGGCGGCCGTGACGATCCTGTCGCTGTCGACGTCGACGCCCGTCGTCTCGGTGTCGAAGCCGAGCAGCGGCCCCTCGATCCAGCTCATCGTGGCGTCCCGTCTCCTGAGCGTGCGGTGCCTCGCGGCCCGACCACGGCCAGGATGCCACCGGGCGCCGACACCCTCGTTGAGCCGCGCCGCCGGAGACCGCATCCTGGGGTGCCGCGGTCTGCGGTCCCGGGCGCCGGTAGCCTGAACCCCGTGAGCAACGAGATCGAGATCGGGCGCGGAAAGCGCGGCCGCCGCGCGTACTCCTTCGACGACATCGCCGTGGTGCCCTCGCGGCGCACGCGTGACCCGGAGGAGGTCTCGGTCGGCTGGCAGATCGATGCCTACCACTTCGAGGTTCCCGTCATGGCCGCGCCGATGGACTCGGTCATGAGCCCCGCCACCGCGATCGCGCTGGGCCGCGCGGGGGGTGTCGGCGTCCTCGACCTCGAGGGGCTCTGGACGCGATACGAGGCGCCCGAGCCGCTGCTCGCCGAGATCGCGGAGCTCGACATCGACGCCGCGACGGCCCGCATGCAGGAGATCTACGCGGCGCCGATCAACCCGGAGCTCATCACGCTGCGGCTGCGGGAGATCCGTGCGGCGGGCGTCACCGTCGCCGGTGCGCTCTCGCCCCAGCGCACCCAGGATCTCTCGCAGGTCGTCGTGGACGCCGGTGTGGACCTGTTCGTCATCCGGGGCACGACGGTCTCGGCCGAGCACGTGTCGGGTCGCGCGGAGCCGCTCAACCTCAAGCGGTTCATCTACGAGCTCGACGTGCCCGTGGTCGTCGGCGGCGCGTCGACCTACACAGCGGCGCTCCACCTCATGCGGACCGGCGCGGCCGGCGTGCTCGTCGGGTTCGGCGGCGGCGCCGCGCACACCACCCGGACGTCGCTCGGCATCCATGCGCCGATGGCGACCGCCGTCGCGGACGTCGCGGCCGCCCGCAGGGACTATCTCGACGAGTCCGGCGGCCGGTACGTTCACGTGATCGCCGACGGCGGCGTGGGCCGTTCGGGCGACCTGGTGCGGGCCATCGCCTGCGGTGCGGACGCCGTGATGCTCGGCGCGGCGCTCGCGCGCGCTACCGAGGCGCCGGGTCGTGGCTGGCACTGGGGTCCCGAGGCGCACCACCCGAAGCTGCCCCGCGGCGAGCGCGTGCGCGTGGGGACGGCCGGGACGCTCTCGGAGATCTTGTTCGGCCCGGGCCGGACGGCCGACGGAACGCTCAACCTCATCGGGGCTCTGCGCCGCGCCATGGCCACGACCGGCTACTCGGACCTCAAGGAGTTCCAGCGTGTCGAGGTCGTCGTCTCGCCGTACCAGCCGCTGAACCGGCCGGTCTGACGCAGAGCCCAGGTCCGTCGACGTAACCTGTCGCATGGCGTACGAACCGGAGCATGCGCACCTGATCGACCCCGAGACGGACCCGCGCGCGACCTACGTGCTCGAGCCGGAGGACATCGGCACGCTCGTCGCGCGCATCGTCACGTCCCCAGGTGCGCAGACGCGGACGACGTATGCGCCGTTCACGGGTGGCCCGATCGCGGCCGTCCCGCTCTCGACCCCGGACGACGTGGCGCGCGCGGCGGCCGATGCCAGCCGCGCTCAGCGCACCTGGGCGGTGGTCCCGCTGCGCGAGCGCTGCGCGGTGCTCCTGCGCCTGCACGACCTGCTCCTCGAGCACCAGAGCGACGTCCTCGACCTCATCCAGCTCGAGAACGGCAAGTCGCGCGCGAGCGCGTTCGAGGAGCTCGCGGACGTCGCCCTCGTCGCGCGGCACTACGCGCTGCACGCCCGTGCCTACCTTGCCGACCGCCGTGTGCACGGGCTCGTGCCCGGGCTCACCGCGGTGCGCGTGCTGCGCCACCCGGTCGGCGTGGTCGGGATCGTCGCGCCCTGGAACTACCCCCTCACGCTGACGCTCGGCGACGCGCTGCCAGCGCTCGTCGCGGGGAACGCTGTCGTCCTCCGGCCGGACCCGCAGACCGCGCTGACTGCGCTGTGGGCCGCAGAGCAGCTCGAGGCGGCCGGTCTGCCCGCGGGCGTGCTCCAGGTCGTCGTGGGCGACGGCGTCACGGTCGGTGCCGCGGTCGTCGACCAGGTCGACCACGTGATCTTCACAGGGTCGACCGCCACCGGGCGCATCGTGGCTGCTCGGGCCGGCGAGCGGCTCATCCCCGCAACCCTCGAGCTCGGCGGGAAGAACCCGATGTACGTCGCCGAAGACGTCGACGTCGAGGTCGCGGCGGCAGGCGCCGTCCGCGCGTGCTTCGGGAGCACCGGTCAGCTGTGCATCTCGATCGAGCGCCTCTACGTCCACGAGGACGTCGCCGACGCGTTCCTCGAGGCGTTCGCTCGCCGCACCCGGGAGCTGCGCCTCGGGGCGGGCCTCGACTACCGGTCGGACGTCGGGTCGCTCACGTCGGCGGCCCAGCTCGCGACGGTCGTCGAGCACGTCGAGGACGCCCTCACGCACGGTGCCGTGGTCGTCGCTGGCGGGGTGCACCGCATCGATCTCGGCCCGCTCTTCTACGAGCCGACCATCCTCGACGGCGTGCCGCCGGACGCCCGGGTCTTCCGCGAGGAGACGTTCGGTCCGGTCGTGTCGGTGTACCGGGTCGCGTCGGACGCCGAGGCGGTCGCCGCGATGAACGACAGCCTCTACGGGCTGAACGCGAGCGTGTGGACCCGCAGCTCGCGTCGAGGGGGGGCTCTCGCCGCCCGGGTGCGGGCCGGCACCGTCAACGTCAACGAGGGCTACGTGGCGGTGTGGGGCTCGACGGGAGCTCCGCAGGGAGGCCGCGGGCAGTCGGGGCTAGGGCACCGGCACGGGCGCGAAGGGCTGTGGGCGACGACGGAGCTGCAGTCTGTCGCGGTCCAGCGCGGCGCGCACGGTGTGCTCGGTGGTCCGCCGCTCGGGCTCGGGCGGCTGTTCGACCTCGGCGCCGAGCGGTGGCCGGTGATCTTCACGCACGCGCTTCGCGCGATGCGGTCGCTGCGCCTGCCGTGACCGGCGGGCTGCGACGGGTGCTCAGGCGTCCCTGACGGTCCGGTTGCGGCCCAGCCGCTTGGCCTCGTAGAGCAACGCGTCGGCGCGACCGTGCAGGTGCACCGGGCTCTCCCCGGGGCGCCAGGTCGCCGCGCCGATGCTGATCGTCACACGCAGGCCCGGTGCGACGTCGTCCCATGCTTGGTCCGCGATCGAGCGTCTGATCCGCTCGCACACCTCGGCGACGAATGTCGGATCCGGGTCGGACGCGAGCAGGACCGCGATCTCCTCCCCGCCGACGCGCGCGACGAGGTCCGTGCCGCGGACGCACGCGCCGATGATCTGGGCGACTCGACGGAGCACCTCGTCGCCCACGAGGTGGGAGAACGTGTCGTTGACGCCCTTGAACTGGTCGAGGTCCAACAAGAGCAGGGTCAACGGTGCATAGGCCCGCGACGTGATGGCGGCCAGCGTGGAGTCGAAGTCGCGGCGGTTCGCCAGGCCGGTCAGCGCGTCGTGCAGCGCGTCGTAGGCCAGGGTGCGGTTGACCGACTCGAGATGCTCGGACCGCAGCTGGGCACGCTCTGCGGCGAGCTGCGCGCGCTCCAGGTCGAGATGGCCGTTGAGGACCCGGCCGCGGCGCTCGGCGACCTCGTCGCGCGACCGGAGGGTCGCCTCGAAGAGTCGCCGGTGCGCCGCAAGGGCGTCGGCGAACGCTCCACGCTCTTCGTGGACCGCGACCAGGTCAGTGAGCAGCTGGACGCGCTCGGTCATGCGCGGCGTGTCGTCGGTCAGGGCGAGGCCGGTCTCGACCGCCCGGGCAGCCGCCTCGTGGAACCCGCGCGTCCGGTGGATGCGGCCAGTCAGCATGCTGTCCATGATCTGGAAGTACGGCGTGCCGGTGACCCCGCCCATCGCCCGGATCCGACCGATCGCCTGCTCTGCCTCGTCGTGGCGCCCGCACGCGACAAGGGCGCGCGCCTCCACGAGCCGCGCGATCGCCAGGATGCGGAGGTTGTCGGCGAGGGTGTCGGCGACCTCGAGGCTCTCGCGGGCGCGCACGAGGGCTTCGGCTGCCGCGGTCGCGGCGGCGTCGGCGCCGAGGCCCACCCGCTCCGACTCGGCCATGGCGAGCTCGGCGAGCGTCCCGAGCGACACCGATGCGCCCTTCGTCGCCTCGACCGAGCCGGGGATCGACGCGAACAGGGCGTGCGACTGCGTCAACAGATCACGCGCACGGTCGAAGAACTGGCGCATCTCGATGTAGGTGTCGGCCAGGTTGTTGAGCGCGACCGCCGTGCCGTAGGTGTCGTCGAGCTCGCGGCGGATCGCGAGCGCCTGCTCGAGGAAGTCGATGGCCGAGGTGTTGTCACCGAACCCGCTGTGCACGCTCCCTAGCGTGGCGAGCGCCTTCGCCTCCCAGGGCCGGTCGTCCTGGGCCCTGGCCAGGTCGAGCGCGCGCTGCGTCACCTCGAGCGCCGACGCGTCCTGCGCCAAGAGGTAGTACGCGAACCCGAGATGACCGCACAGGTGCATCTCCGCGACCGCGTCGCCGGCATCGCGAACGATGCCCAGCCCCAGCCGCCCCTGGATGACGCACTGCGTCGGGTCGTTGTCGCTGAGCACGCGCACGTGCTCCACGAGGTCGTGATGCTCGGCGAGAGGCGCCGAGGAAGCGCGCTCGGGATGCGCGCTCATCCCGTACCTGGCGGACACCGCACCTGGCTGTGGCTCACGCTTGTTTCATCGGCACATTCGAGCGCGACCTGAGCGATGGGGACGGTTCGTCCGAGGCGTGGACTCGACGCCTGCGCTCCGTACCGGGCTCAGCGGCGCCGAACCCGCCTCAGCAGACCAGGGACCAGCTCAGCGGCTCCGCACCAGCTCGACCGACTGCCGGGCGATCTCGAGCTCCTCGTTCGTGGGGTACACCAGCACGGTGACCTCGCTGCCGTCGGGGGAGATGATGGTCGGCACCTTCATCCGGCCTCGGTTGCGGTCGGGGTCGACGGCGATGCCGAGGCGCTCGAGCCCGGAGAGCGAACATATCCGCACGATGTCGTCGTTCTCACCGATGCCGGCCGTGAAGACGATCGCGTCGACGTGGCCGAGCTGGGCGTAGTAGTTGCCCACGTAGCCCTTGATGCGGTGGAAGTAGACGTCGAGCGCCGCCCGCGCGTTGTCGTCGCCGGCGGCCACGGCGTCGTGCAGGTCACGCATGTCGGTATGCCCCGACAGCCCGAGCATGCCCGACCTGCGGTTGAGCAGGTCGTCGAGGTCGTCGATCGACATGTTTCCCTGGCGGGCGAGGTGGAACAGGACGGCCGGGTCGATGTCACCCGAGCGGGTGCCCATGACGAGACCCTCGAGCGGGGTCAGGCCCATCGACGTCTCGACCGAGATGCCGCCGCGCACCGCAGTCGCCGAGGCCCCGTTGCCGAGGTGCAGCACGATGAGGTTGAGGTCGGCCACGTCCTTTCCGAGGAACTCGGCCGCCGCACGCGAGACGAACCTGTGCGACGTGCCGTGCGCGCCGTAACGGCGGATGGAGTACGTCGCGGCCAGCTCGCGGTCGATCGCGTAGGTGTAGGCCGCTGGGGGCAAGGTCTGGTGGAACGACGTGTCGAACACGGCGACGTGGGGCACCGTCGGGAACGCGTGCCGGGCCGCCACGATCCCCGCGACGTGCGCGGGGTTGTGGAGCGGAGCGAGCGGGGACAGGTCGGAGATCTGCTGCAGGACCGTGTCGTCGATCAGGGCGGGTCCCTTGAAGACGCTGCCGCCCTGCACGATCCGGTGGCCGACCGCGACCAGCGCAGTCTCGTCGATCTGCGGACCCTGCGTGGCGAAGAGCCCGAGAACGAGCTTCATGCCGGCCTCGTGGTCGGCGACGGGCTGCTCGAGGAGCGTCTCCCCATTCGGTCCGGTGTGCTTGACGCGCCCCACGTCGAGACCGATGCGTTCGACGATGCCGTTGGCCAGGACCTCCTGGGTCGCGACGTCGAGCAGCTGGTACTTGATCGACGACGAGCCGGAGTTGATGACGAGGACGAGGGAGTTCACAGCTGGCCTTCCGTGGTGGCCGCGTCCAGGGCCTGTGCCTGGATGGCAGTGATCGCGACAGTGTTGACGATGTCCTGGACGAGCGCACCGCGGGACAGGTCGTTGACGGGCTTGCGCAGACCCTGCAGCACCGGTCCGATCGCGATGGCCCCGGCAGAGCGCTGCACTGCCTTGTACGTGTTGTTGCCGGTGTTGAGGTCGGGAAACACGAAGACCGTCGCGCGTCCGGCGACCGTCGACTCGGGCATCTTGGTGTGTGCGACCGACACGTCGACGGCGGCGTCGTACTGGATCGGGCCCTCGACCGACAGGTCGGGACGCCGCCCGCGGACGAGCTCGGTGGCGAGCCGGACCTTGTCGACGTCCGCGCCGGTCCCGGACTCGCCGGTCGAGTACGACAGCATCGCGATGCGCGGCTCGACGCCGAACTGTGCAGCCGTCGCGGCCGACGAGATCGCGATGTCCGCGAGCTGCTCGGCCGTCGGGTCGGGGTTGACCGCGCAGTCGCCGTAGACGAGCACCCGGTCCTCGAGGCACATCAGGAACACGCTCGAGACGATGGAAACTCCCGGGACCGTCTTGATGATCTCGAACGACGGCTTGATGGTGTGTGCGGTCGTGTGGAGCGCGCCTGAGACCATGCCGTCGGCAAGCCCGTCATGGACCATCATCGTGCCGAAGTACGACACCGACGAGACGATCTCGCGGGCCCGCTCAAGCGTCATGCCCTTGTGCGCCCGAAGCGCTGTGTACTCGCCTGCGAACCGCTCGAACAGGTCGCCCTGCTTGGGGTCGATCACGTGCGCCTCGGCGATCTGCAGCCCGAGCTCGGTGGCGCGGGTGCGGATCGCGCCCTCGTCGCCGAGCAGCGTGAGCTCCGCGACGCCGCGCTGGAGCAGCGTCGAGGCGGCCCGCAGGATCCGGTCGTCATTGCCCTCGGGGAGCACGATGTGCTTGCGGTGAGACCGCGCGCGGTCCAGCAACGTCCACTCGAACATGAGCGGGGTGACGACCTCGGGATGCGGAACCTCGAGCGCCGCGACGAGCGCCGCACTGTCGGTGTGCTTCTCGAACAGGGCGAGAGCTGTGTCGACCTTGCGCTGCGAGTCGGCGCTGAGCCGCCCGCGGGTGCGTGCGGCGGCGCCCGCGGTGCGGAACGTCCCGAGGTCGGTGCGGATGATCGGCAGCCGCGTCCCGATGCCCTCGACGAGGCGCGCGACGGTCGGCGGCGGGAAGAACCCGCCGTTGAGGATGATGCCGGCCAGCGACGGGAAGCCCTCGGCGTTGTGAGCCGTGAGCAGCCCGAGCAGGATGTCCGAGCGGTCGCCGGGGGTGATGACGACCACGCCGTCGTGCAGCCGGTCGAGCAGGTGCTCGATCGACATCGCGCCGATGAGCACGTCGACGACCTCGCGGGACAGGAGCTGCTCGTCCCCGACGACGAGGGTCCCGCCGACGGCCTCCATGAGCTGACGAACCGTGGGTGCGGACAGGAAAGGGTCCTCGGCGATCGCCCACGCGGGCACCTCCTGGCCCAGGGCCGCACGGATGTCGTCGACGGCATCCTCGGCGCAGCGGTTGGCGATCACCGCGACGACGTGGGCGTAGTTGGCCTCGAGCTCAGAGATCGAGACCTCGACCGTCTGACGCACCTCGTCCGGGCTGCGTCCGTTCCCGCTCACGACAAGCAGGACGGGCGCCCCCAGGTTGGCGGCGATGCGTGCGTTGTACGCGAGCTCGGTCGGCCCGGCGACGTCGGTGTAGTCCGTGCCGACGACGACGACCGCGTCGCACTGTCGTGCGACCGCGTGGTACCGCTGCACGATCTCGGCGAGTGCTGCCTCCGGGTCTGCGTGCAGCTGCTCGTACGTGACGCCGAGGCAGTCCTCGTAGGTCAGGTCCACACCGTCGTGCTCGAGCAGCAGATCGAGCACGTAGTCGCGGCTCTCGCTCGAGCGAGCGATCGGCCGGAAGACGCCGACCCGCTGGACCGTGCGGGTCAGGAGGTCCACCAGCCCGAGTGCGACTGTCGACTTGCCGGTCTCCCCTTCCGGGGAGGTGAGATAGATGCTGCGTGCCACTGAGCTGCCTTCTTCGTGCGCGATGCTCCGCGCGTCGTCGTCCGTGTCGTGCTGTCTGTCGTCGTCCGTGTCGTGCCGAGGGGTTCCCGGTGGGTCAGTCGTTGTCGCCGCCCGTGTTCCGGATCGCCGCGGCCACCTGGTCGGCGTCCGCGGTGTCGCCCGCGTCGGGCCACACCCAGTCGCGAACCTCCGGCTGGTCCTCGCCGAAGTCCCGGGTGTACTGGCGTGCGGACAGGCGCGCGTCCGACATGCGCTGACGCAGTCCCGCAGCCTTGGAGCCGAGGCCCTTGGTGCGGTCGATGACGTCCATCACGAGGTGGAACCGGTCGAGGTCGTTGAGCATGACCATGTCGAACGGCGTGGTCGTCGTGCCCTCTTCCTTGTAGCCGCGCACGTGGATGTTCGAGTGACCCTTGCGGCGGTACGTGAGGCGGTGGATGAGCCACGGGTAGCCGTGGTACGCGAAGATCACCGGCTTGTCGGTCGTGAACAGCGTGTCGAAGTCGCGGTCGGACAGGCCGTGCGGGTGCTCGTGCTCGTCCTGCAGGCGCATGAGGTCGACGACGTTGACCACGCGGACCTTGAGCTGGGGAAGCTCGCGGCGCAGGATCTCCGCGGCGGCGAGCACCTCGAGCGTCGGCACGTCGCCCGCGCACCCGAGCACGACGTCCGGGTCGTGGCCGACGACCTCGGTGCCGGCCCACTCCCAGATGCCGAGTCCGCGCGAGCAGTGCGCCACGGCCTGGTCCATCGTGAGGAAGTTCGGCGCCGGCTGCTTGCCCGCGACGACGACGTTGACGTACTGCCGGCTGCGCAGGCAGTGGTCATAGGTCGCGAGGAGAGTGTTCGCGTCGGGCGGCAGGTACACGCGGACGATCTCGGCCTTCTTGTTGACCACGTGGTCGATGAACCCGGGGTCCTGGTGGCTGAAGCCGTTGTGGTCCTGGCGCCAGACGTGGCTGGAGAGCAGGTAGTTCAGGCTCGCGACCGGCCGGCGCCACGGGATCTCGTTGGTGACCTTCAGCCACTTGGCGTGCTGGTTGAACATCGCGTCGATGATGTGGATGAACGCCTCGTAGCAGTTGAACAGGCCGTGGCGCCCGGTCAGCAGGTAACCCTCGAGCCATCCCTGGCACTGGTGCTCCGAGAGCATCTCGACGACCCTGCCTGCGCGGGCGAGGTGCTCGTCGACCGCGGGGCTGAGGTACTCGGCGTCCCACTGCTTGTCGGTCACCGCGAAGACCGACTGCAGCCGGTTCGACGCCGTCTCGTCGGGGCCGAAGATCCGGAAGTTGTCCGGGTTGAGCTTGATGACCTCGGTCAGCCAGTCGCCCAGGACGCGCGTGGCCTCCGAGATCGAGCCACCCGGCACCGGGACGGCGACTGCGAAGTCCCGGAAGTCGGGCAGCCGGAGGTCCTTGAGGAGCAGCCCACCGTTGGTGTGCGGGTTGTCGCTCATCCGCAGCTGGCCGGCGGGCGCGAGCGAGGCGATGTCCGGTTCGAGGCGCCCGGTCGCGTCGAACAGCTCCTCGGCGCGGTACGACCGCAGCCATCCCTGGAGCACGTCGAGGTGCTCAGCGGTGTCGCGTGCGCTCGCGAGCGGGACCTGGTGCGAGCGCCACGAGGCCTCGACCTGCTTGCCGTCGATGACGGGCGGGCAGGTCCAGCCCTTGGGCGTCTTGAAGATGATCATCGGCCACTGCGGACGGGAGTAGTCTCCTGCCGCGGCACGCTCCTTGATCGCGGCGATCTCGTCCATGACCTCGTCGAGCAGCGCGGCGAAACGTGCGTGCACGGTCGCGTGGTCCTCGCCGTCGAACCCGCCGACGAACATGTGCGGCTTGTGGCCGTAGCCGCGCATGAGGTCGAGCAGCTCCGACTCAGGGATCCGGGCCAGGACTGTCGGGTTGGCGATCTTGTACCCGTTCAGGTGCAGGATCGGCAGGACGACGCCGTCCTTCAGCGGGTGCACGAACTTGTTCGAGTGCCAGCTCGTCGCGAGGGGGCCGGTCTCGGCCTCGCCGTCGCCGATGACTGTGGCGACCAGCAGGTCGGGGTTGTCGAAGGCCGCGCCGTAGGCGTGCGACAGCGCGTAGCCGAGCTCGCCGCCCTCGTGGATCGACCCCGGGGTCTCCGGGGCGACGTGGCTGGGGATGCCGCCCGGGAAAGAGAACTGCCGGACGAGGCGGCGCAGCCCCTCGTCGTCCTGAGTGATGTCCGAGTACACCTCGGAGTACGTGCCGTCGAGGTAGGCGTTCGCGACCATGCCCGGGCCACCGTGGCCAGGACCGGTGATGTAGATCGTCGACTGCTGCCGCTCACCGATCATCCGGTTCAGGTGCGCGTACAGGAAGTTGAGGCCCGGCGTCGTGCCCCAGTGCCCGAGGAGGCGCGGTTTGACGTTCTCCCGGATCAGCGGCTCGCGCAGCAGCGGGTTGTCGAGCAGGTAGATCTGCGCCACCGACAGGTAGTTCGCCGCGCGCCACCAGGAGTCGATGCGATGCAGCGTCTCGACGCTGACCGCCTCACCGGTGCCCGCGTGCCAGGAGGTCGTCCGCGAAGCAGTCGTGGTCATTGCTGTCTCCAGGTCCCTCGTGCTCCACCCCGCGCTGGCCGCATCGGGGATGACTCCAGCCTGACGTGGATCGCGGGCGCCTGGCAGGACGTCCGACCCAGGGCGCGCGCCGTTGCGCGCACTTCCCCACTCAACACAACGGTATCGCGCGCCCGAGCCCCTTGGCGCGTGGGGCTGGAGGCGAGTACATGTGCTGGTCAGACACCACAACGGGTTGCTGATCGGGTCGCCGGCCCCCGGCCACGCGCGCAGGACGAGTGTTCCGCGACGCTCACGGGTTACCGTGAGGCGTGCCACCCACCGACGCCTCGACGGACCCGGTGCTCGCGGTCCCGGACGGCGACCACACCGGCGGCGCGGACGGCGGCGCGGACGGCAGCGCGGGTTCTCGAGAGCCGACGACGATGCTCCGCGCCGCGGTCCGGCCACGCATGCTGGTGCTCCTTCTCCTGCTGGTCGGTGCGGCGGCGGTGTGCGGCCGACTGGGGGTCTGGCAGCTCGACCGCGCCGAGATCCGTGGGGCGTCGGCCGCCGCGCAACGACTTGCCGCGCAGGAGGCTCTCCCGCCGGTCGGGCTGGGTGACGTGCTCGCGCCCCAGACGGCGTTCACAGGCGAGCTCGTCGGGCGGCGGGTGGTCACCCGGGGCGTGTACGACGCTGCGGGCCAGGTGCTCGTCGTGAATCGCGCTCTCGACGGACGCACGGGCTACCTGGTCCTCACGCCGCTGCGGGTGACCGACGACCGGCCCGAACCCGCGGCGGGCAGCGCGCCGACCCCCGACGCCTGGCCACGCACGGCAGGACCTGTCGAGGTTCCGGCCGGCACACCCGTGCTCCCGGTCGTCCGCGGCTGGGTCGCAGTGCCTGACGACGCGGCCGCGCTCGCCGTGCCGGCTGGCGAGGTGACGGTCACCTCCTGGTTGCAGAGCTCGGAGGCGTCGGGACTGTCCGACCTTCCGACCGGTCAGGTCGACGCGATCAGCTCGGCGCAGCTCCTGAACAGGTGGGGTGGGCCGATCTGGACCGGGTACGGCGTGCTCCGCGCCTCGGATCCGGGCCAGGGCGACGCCCTGACTCTCCTGCCGACGCCTGTGCGCTCGGGAACGGGGCTCAACGTGCAGAACCTCGCCTATGCCGCGCAGTGGTGGATCTTCGGCGGGTTCGCGATGTTCCTGTGGCTGCGCATGGTCCGCGACGAAGCCGCAGGGGACCGGGCGGTCTGACCACCGGGTCGCCGGGCCCCGATCTGCCGGGCCGCAGGGCCGCTGGACCGTCGGACCGCTTGGATCCGCGCACGACCGCCCGCGCTCGCAGACGGCTCACGCCTCGCAGACGGCTCACGCCTCGCGCGCGGCTCACGCCTGGGGCGGGCGGCGCAGCTCCTTCACGGACCGACGACGGCTCTCCGCCTGCACCCGACGGGCGCGCGAGGCTCGGCTCGGACGGGTCGCCCGTCGCGGCGGCGGAGGCTGGCGCAGCGCGTCGTCGAGCAGCCCGGTGACCCGAGCGAGCGCTGCCTCCCGGTTGCGCAGCTGCGAGCGGAACTCGGACGCCGCCACCACCAGGACCGTGCCGACCGCCTCGCCCGCCTCGACCTGGTCGGTGTCGTCGGCCTCGTCGCGCCGGGCCGTGGCGTCGCGGCGGTCGGCGAGGGCCAGCCGGGGTCCGAGCCGCGCGAGCACCCGGTCGCGGTCGGATGGCGTCGCCCAGGTGATCGCCGCGAGGTCGACCGAGAGCTCGACGCGGGAGTCGGCCGTGTTGACGGACTGCCCGCCCGGCCCGCTCGACCGCGAGAACCGCCACGTGAGCGCGTCCTCGGGGACGACCGAGCCCCCGCGCAGGACCACTGGACCGAACATGCGTCCAGGATCGACTATCGCGTCCGCCCCTGTCGCGTGGATACTCACCTCGGCCGTCCGATGACCGGCTGCCGCTCTCGTAGAGGAGCCGATGTGGCGTTCGTCCGACCGTATGAGGACTTCGACCGCGCCGACGTCTATGACGTCTGCGTGCGCACTGCGGACGGCGGTGGTGACGCTCGGGGTCAGTACAGCGACGACCGCCTCATGCCGGACGTCTACGCCGGCCCCTACCTGTACCTCGAGCCCGAGCTGGCCTTCGTGCTGGACGACGGGAACCGCGCGGTCGGCTACGTCCTCGGGACCGCCGACACCCGCCGCTGGGCCGATCAGAACCGGCGCCGGTGGCTCCCGATCGTGGCGCCCCGCTACCCGAGGTCCGACGTACCCGGCACCAGGCATGAGCGGCTCGTCAACACGCTCCATCACCCCGAGCAGGCCGTGCACGACGGGCTCGCCGCCTACCCCGCGCACCTGCACATCGACTTGCTTCCGGAGCACCAGGGCTATGGCCACGGGCGCGCACTCGTGCGGACGTTCCTCGGCGCACTCGCGGACCGGGGCGTCCCGGCGGTCCATCTCGGCATGGCCAGCTCGAACGTCCGGGCCCGAGGGTTCTACGACCGCCTCGGGTTCCATGAGCTGTCGGTGTCCGAGCCCGGCGTGACGTTCTTCGGGATCACGAGCGACGCGGTCCTGTGAGAGGCCGCTACTCCTGCTGCCAGGAGCGCCAGAGCTTCGCGTAGTCGCCGCCCGCCGCGACGAGCTCGTCGTGCGAGCCGATCTCGACGATGCGCCCGCCGTCCACGACGGCGACCCGGTCGGCGTCGTGCGCGGTGTGCAGCCGGTGCGCGATCGCCACCACCGTCCGCCCCGCCAGGACCGCCGAGAGCGAGCGCTCGAGGTGCCGCGCAGCACGCGGGTCGAGCAGGCTCGTCGCCTCGTCGAGCACGAGGGTGTGCGGGTCGAGGAGCACGAGCCGGGCGAGCGCGAGCTGCTGCGCCTGCGCGGGTGTCAGCGCGGTGCCGCCCGAACCCACACCGGTGTCGAGACCGTCGGGCAGCGCATCCACCCACCCCCAGGCGTCGACGGCACGCATGGCACGCTCGAGCTCGGCGTCGTCTGCCTCGACCCGCGCGAGGCGCAGGTTGTCCGCGACGCTGCCGACGAACACGTGGTGCTCCTGCGTCACGAGCGCGACGTGCCCGCGCAGGTCCCCGAGCGGCAGGTCGACGAGCGGGACGTCGCCCACGGTCACGGCCCCTCCGCTCGGCGGGTGGATGCCGGCGAGCATGCGACCGAGCGTCGACTTGCCGGCACCCGACGGGCCGACGATGGCGAGCCGCTCCCCGACGACAAGGTCGAGGTCGATGCCGTGCAGCACGTCGTGCCCCTCGCGGTAGGCGTACCGCACGGCTGTCGCGACGACGTGCTCGCCGGACGGCTGCGCCGACCCTGCTGTCCGGTCCGGGACGACGTTTGCGACACCGAGGATCCGGGCGAGCGACGTCGCGCCGACCTGGATCTCGTCGAGCCAGAAGATGAGCTCCCAGATCGGGTGGATGATCTGCGTCGCGTAGAGCGCGATCGTCGTGACCGCACCGATCGTCGCTCCGCCCGTCGAGATGAGGTAGGCGCCCCACGCGAGGACGGCGACCACGGGAAGCAGGAAGGACGCGTCGATGCCGGGGAAGAGGATCGAGCGCAGCCAGAGCGTCCTCGACTCGGCCGCGAACGCCTCACGCAGGTCGTCGTCGACGCGTGCGCGCCGGCGCGCGCCGAGGTTGAGAGCGTCGACCGTGCGGGCACCCTCGACGCTCTCGGTGATCGTGCCGTTGAGCGTTGCGTACGCCGCCGACTCGCGCAGGTAGGCGGGCGCCGCGCGGCGCAGGTACCAGCGCGCGACGGGCAGCAGCACAGGCAGCCCAGCGAGAAGCCCGAGTGCGACCAAGGGGCTCGTCAGCGCGGCGGCGACCGCGGTGAGCGCAATCGTCGCGCCGCTGACCAACAGGCGCGGCACACCGAAGCGGACCGTGTACTGGACCCGGTCGATGTCCGTCGTGGTCCGCGCGATCAGGTCGCCCGTCCCGGCCCGCTCGACGATCGAGAGCGGCAGCCGCGTGACAGTCGTGAGGAACTCCTCGCGCAGCTCGGCGAACACGGACTCCCCGAGCACCATCGCGGAGCGCTGGGCGTAGCGGATCAGGACGGTCTGCGCGAGCACGGCGACCACGAGGACGGTGACCGTCCGGTCGACGTACGACGACGTCGTGCCGGTCGCGACGGCGTCGATGAGCCGACCGAGCAGCCACGGTCCGGCCAGACCGGCGCAGGCGGCTGCGGCGTGCAGCGCGACGACGACGGTCAGGGTGCCGCGGTGGCGGCGCAGGAGCGCGCGCGTCTCGCGTCGCAGCGCAGGACCGTCAGCGACGGGCAGCTTCACGGCGGTCCTCCTCTCGGTCGTCGTCTGGGGCGGCGGGCTGGGTGCCGGCGGGCTGGGTGCCGGAAGGGTCCGACGAGTGGTTCGTCGGCTCGTGGCCGCGGGACACGACAGCGCGGTACGCCCGACCGGCCGCGTCGGTCGCCGCGAGCAGGTCTCGGGGGCTCCCGG
>JABBOW010000001.1 GCA_012927595.1 Cellulomonas sp. | reverse complement strand
CTGGTAGAGCTGTTCCATCGCATCGATGCTCATCGCACGTCCTTCTGAACCGCCGCAGCGAGCGGTGCGGCGCCCACTCCGAAGAACGCTCGGACACCCGCAAGTGCTTCCCGGAAGACCTCGACCTCGTCGAGGGTCGTGTACACGCCCGCCGACGCCCGGGCCGACGCGGCGACACCCAGGCGCCGGTGCAGCGGCTGGGCGCAGTGGTGGCCGACGCGCACCGCGACGCCCGCGTCGTCGAGCACCTGGCCGACGTCGTGCGCGTGCACGCCGTCCACGACGAACGACACGGTCGCGAGCCGGTCGCGGGTGTCGGCCGGGCCGAGGACGCGCACACCGGGGACCGACGCTACCGCGGCGAGCAGCGCGCTCGCGATCTCCGCCTCGTGTCCCGCGACCGCAGGCATGCCGAGCTCGTCGAGGTAGCTCGCGGCAGCACCCATCGCCACCGCCTGGGACACCATCTGGGTGCCTGCCTCGAACCGCTGGGGGGGCGGCGCGTAGGTCGTGTGCTCCATCGTGACGACCTCGACCATCGATCCCCCGGTCGTGACCGGCGGCAGCGCCTCGAACAGCTCGCGGCGCCCGTAGAGCGCGCCGACGCCAGTCGGCGCGAGCATCTTGTGCCCGGAGAACGCCGCGAAGTCGACCCCGAGCGCGTGGAGGTCGACGGGCAGGTGCGGAACGCTCTGGCACGCGTCGAGCACCGTCAGGGCGCCGACCTCGCGCGCCCGGGCGACGAACGGTGCGACCGACGTGATGGCTCCCGTCACGTTCGACGCATGCGTGAACGCCAAGACCCGGGTGCGCTCCGTCACGACCGTCGCGAGGTCGTCGAGCCGGATCCGGCCGTCGTCGTGCACTCCGATCCAGCGCAGAGTCGCGCCCGGTCGGGCGGCGAGCTCCGGCCAGGGCACGAGGGTGGGGTGGTGGTTGGCGTGGTGCTCGGCCTCGGTGACGACGATCTCGTCACCGGGCGCGAGCGCGAACCGCCGTGCGGCCGCCCCACCGCGACCCAGTGTCGCGTTCGACATCGCGTACGCGACGAGGTTGATCCCGGCAGTGGCGTTCGACGTCCAGACCAGCTCTCCCGGGTCCACACCGACGAACGACGCGACCCGGCCCCGAGCGTTCTCGAACGCCTCGGTCGCCTCCTCGGCGAGCTGGTGTGCCCCGCGATGCACCGCCGCGTTGCGCTGGAGGTAGAAGTCCTGCTCCGCGTCAAGCACGACGTCGGGCTTCTGCGAGGTCGCCGCAGAGTCCAGGTACACCAGCGGGCGCCCGCCGCGCAGGGTGCGGGCGAGCAGCGGGAAGTCCGCCCGCACGGCGGCGAGCTCACCCGGGGTGAGCCGGGTGGCCTGCGAGGTCTCGGTCACTGTCGGTCCTTGCTCTCTTCGGCCTGGCGCTGCACGACGCGCGATGCAGCCGGCAGCGTCAGGCTGTCGCGCGGTCGGTCAGGAAGCGGTCATAGCCCTCGTCCTCGAGCCGGTCGGCGAGCTCGGGGCCGCCCTGCTCGGCGATCCGCCCGTCGACGAACACGTGCACGAAGTCGGGCTTGATGTATCGCAGGATCCGCGTGTAGTGCGTGATGAGCAGGACGCCCACCTCTCCGCTCTCACGGACGCGGTTCACGCCCTCCGACACGACGCGCAGCGCGTCGACGTCAAGACCTGAGTCAGTCTCATCGAGGATCGCAAACTTCGGCTTGAGCAGCTCGAGCTGAAGGATCTCGTGGCGCTTCTTCTCACCGCCCGAGAACCCCTCGTTGACGCTGCGGGTCGCGAACTCCGGGTCCATGCGAAGGAGCTCCATGGCCGCCGTGACGTCCTTGGTCCAGGTGCGCAGCTTCGGGGCGGTGCCGTCGATCGCGGTCTTGGCGGTGCGAAGGAAGTTCGTCACCGACACCCCCGGGACCTCGACGGGGTACTGCATCGCGAGGAACAGCCCGGCGCGCGCCCGCTGGTCGACCGTCATCGTCAGCACGTCGGCGCCGTCGAGCGTCACCGTCCCGCTCGTGACCGTGTACTTCGGGTGACCGGCGAGGGAGTACGCCAGTGTCGACTTGCCCGAGCCATTGGGGCCCATGATCGCGTGGGTCTCGCCGCTCGCGACGGTCAGGTCGACGCCGCGGAGGATCTGCTTGGGGCCTTCCTTGGTCTCGACGCTCACGTGCAGGTCGTGAATCTCTAGCGTGGCCATGCTCAGCTCTCCTCGGAGGATCCGTTGGCGTCGACGTCGACGAGCACACGCTCGCCGTCGACGGTCAGGGGGTAGACGGGGACGGGGCGGACGGCCGGCGGGCCCAGCGCCTTGCCGGTCGTCAGGTCGAAGCGGGAGCCGTGCAGCCAGCACTCGATCGTGCGGCCCTCGACCTCGCCGTCGGACAAGGACACCTGCCCGTGCGAGCAGACGTCAGAGATCGCGTGCAGCTCGCCGTCCTCGTCGCGCACGACGGCGACCTGGACGGCACCGTTCGAACCGACCAGCTCGACCCGCAAGGCGCCGCCAACAGCGACGTCCGCGACGTCACAGGCGAGCTGGGCGCTCACGGGCCATCCTCGAGACCCGCGAGGGTGGGCGTCGCGTCGAGCACACTCATGCTCTTCTCGAGCTCGGCGTCGATGGCTGCCGTCAGGCGCTCCTCGACCTCGGGCACACCGATCGCGTGGATGAGCTCGGCGAAGAATCCGCGCACCACGAGCCGACGTGCATCGGGCTCCGGGATGCCGCGCGAGCGCAGGTAGAACAGCTGCTCGTCGTCGAACCGGCCCGTTGCGCTCGCGTGCCCGGCGCCCGCGATGAGGCCCGTCTCGATCTCGAGGTTCGGCACCGAGTCAGCGCGGGCGCCCTCGGACAGCACGAGGTTGCGGTTGAGCTCGTAGGTGTCGGTGCCCTCGGCGGCCGCCCGGATGAGCACGTCGCCGACCCACACCGTGTGCGCTCCGTCGCCCTGCAAGGCTCCCTTGTAGGTGACGCGCGACCGGCAGGAGGCCACGGCATGGTCGACGAAGAGCCGGTGCTCCTGGTGCTGGCCTGCGTCGGCGAAGTAGAGCCCGATCATCTCGACCGAACCGTTCTCGCCGGCGAACTCCGCGTCGGGCGTGATCCGCACGACGTCGCCGCCGAGCGTGACCACGATGTGCTTGAGCGTCGCGTCGCGCCCGAGGCGAAGCCGGTGCGAGGAGGCGTGCACCGAGCCGGGGGCCCAGTCCTGGACCGAGACGATCGTCAGGTGTGCGCCGTCCTCGACGACGACCTCGACCGTCTCGGCGAGCGTCGCAGGCCCGATGTGGTCGATCACGACGAGGGCCTCGGAGAGCTCACGGGCGTGCACGAGCACGTGCGACGCCGTCGGCTTGCTCGCGTCGATGCCTTCGACCCGGATCGTCGTTGCGGTCGACGCGACCACCTGTGGCGGGATCGTCACAACCGTCGCGCGCTGGAAAGACGCCCACGCCGTCGCAGCCGTCCTGTCACCGGGCTTGCCCGCCCGGCCCAGGCGTACGTCGTCGCGGTCGACGACCTCGACCGTCACCTCAGGCGCCTCGATGACTGTCGTGATGACCTTGGGTCCGGAGAGCTCGGCGTCGAACAGCGGGGCAAGCCGGTCGACCGGCGCGAACCGCCACTCTTCCTCGCGGCCATTCGGCACGGGGAACTGCGCGAGGTCGAACGAGCTGAGGCGATCCGCGCGGCTCGACTGGGGTGTACCACCGCGGCCGTGCTGGTGCGCGCCGTCAGCGACCGCCCGGGAGTGGTCGGTGGACAGCCCGCGCGGCGCGCCGATGGCCTCGTCGAAATCAGTAGTCGTACTCGCCATCAGCCGACGGCACCTTCCATCTGCAGCTCGATCAATCGGTTCAGCTCGAGGGCGTACTCCATGGGCAGCTCGCGCGCGATGGGTTCGACGAATCCGCGCACGATCATGGCCATGGCCTCGGTCTCCTTCATGCCGCGCGACATGAGGTAGAAGAGCTGGTCCTCACTGACCCGCGAGACCGTGGCCTCGTGACCCATCGACACGTCGTCCTCGCGAACGTCGACATACGGGTAGGTGTCGGACCGGGAGATCTGGTCGACGAGGAGCGCGTCGCACAGGACGTTCGAGGCCGAGTGCGAGGCGCCCTCGAGCACCTGCACCAGACCGCGGTACGAGGTGCGTCCGCCACCGCGAGCCACGGACTTCGACACGATCGAGGACGACGTGTTCGGAGCGGCGTGCACCATCTTGGCGCCCGCGTCCTGGTGCTGACCGGCGCCAGCGAAGGCGATCGACAGCGTCTCACCCCGCGCGTGCTCGCCCATGAGGTAGATCGCGGGGTACTTCATCGTGACCTTCGACCCGATGTTGCCGTCGACCCACTCCATGGTGGCGCCCTCGGCCGCGGTGGCCCGCTTGGTCACGAGGTTGTAGACGTTGTTCGACCAGTTCTGGATGGTCGTGTAGCGCACCCGGGCGTTCTTCTTGACGATGATCTCGACAACCGCCGAGTGCAGCGAGTCCGACGCATAGACCGGCGCGGTACAACCCTCGACGTAGTGAACGTACGAGCCCTCGTCGGCGATGATCAGTGTCCGCTCGAACTGCCCCATGTTCTCCGTGTTGATCCGGAAGTAGGCCTGCAGCGGGATGTCGACGTGCACGCCCGGCGGGACGTACACGAAAGAGCCGCCGGACCACACCGCGGTGTTGAGCGACGCGAACTTGTTGTCACCCGACGGGATCACCGAACCGAAGTACTGCTCGAAGATCTCCGGGTAGTCGCGCAGCCCTGTGTCGGTGTCGACGAAGATGACACCCTGCTCCTCGAGCTCTGACTGGATCTGGTGGTAGACGACCTCGGACTCGTACTGCGCCGCCACACCACCCACCAGCCGCTGCTTCTCAGCCTCAGGGATACCCAGCCGGTCATACGTGTTCTTGATGTCGTCAGGCAGGTCATCCCACGTCGTGGCCTGCTTCTCCGTCGACCGCACGAAGTACTTGATGTTGTCGAAGTCGATGCCAGAGAGGTCCGCGCCCCACCAGGGCATGGGCTTCTTGTCGAACAACCGCAACGCCTTCAGACGTGTCTTGAGCATCCACGCGGGCTCGTTCTTGAGTCCGGAGATGTTCCGCACGACCTCCTCGCTGAGGCCACGCCGCGCCGAGATGCCGGCGGTGTCGGAGTCGTGCCACCCATAGGTGTAGGTCCCGATCGAGGCGATGGCCTCGTCCTGGGTCAGCGGTGCGTTCACAGCACTGTCGGTGGGAGCGCTCATGGTGTCGGTCCTTCCACGGGGCTAGGGGGGGTGATGATCGGGATGTTCGTGGTGCAGACGTGACCGCCGCTGGCGAGGGTCGCGAGGCGCTGCACGTGGACGCCGAGCAGCCGCGAGAACGCGTGCGCCTCGGCCTCGCAGAGCTGGGGGAACTCGGCGGCGATCTCCTGGACCGGGCAGTGGCCCTGGCACAGCTGGATCGCAGCCGCGCCGGGGACGGGCCGAGCGGTCGCGGCGTAGCCGTCGCGGGCCAGCGCAGCCGCCAGGACGTTCACCCGAGCAAACATGTCCTGGCCTGTGGTCGCGAGAGACACCGTGTAGCGCTGCTCGAGGTCGCGCACGCGGCTCTCGGCGAAGTCCGTGACGGCGTCGGACCCAGCGACCGCAGAGAGGAAACGCAGCGCCTGACCCGCCAGCTCGGAGTACCGGTGCGAGAGGGCGGCCTGACCGTGGCTGGTGGCGACGTAGCGGCGCGCCGGCCGGCCACGCCTGGCCGGGCCCAGTCCCTGGGATCCCTCGTGCACGGAGATCTGCTCGGTGCCCTCGAGCACACCGAGGTGGCGGCGGATCGCGGCGGGCGTCAGGTCGAGCTCGCGCGCGATGTCGGCTGCCGAGACGGGTCCGTCGGCGGCAATGAGCTGCAGGACCCGGAGCCGTGTCCCCGCCTCGGACTCGCCCGCGTCGGACGGACCGGAGCTGGTGGGGCGCACGTCGGGCAGCGTGACGCTCATGCACACCTCCTGCAGGATCCGGTGGTCCACCGCTCGCCCGGTCTGGGCGCTCGTGATCGCACAGGCGCACAGACGCGCCCGCTCGATATTGACAACATCCTTGTGCCGCAATTCGTTCCGCGCAAGCAAGGGGACCCTCACCTCGCTGCGCATCGGCCGCAGGGCTCACGGGAAGGGCGCCTAGACTCGCGGACGTGCCCGACTCCCCCGCCGTCGAGATTCGTGGCCTGGTCAAGCGCTACGACGGTCGAGCCGTCGTCGACCGGCTCGACCTCATCGCCGACGCCGGGAGAATCACCGCGGTCCTCGGACCGAACGGGGCCGGCAAGACCACGACGATCGAGTGCTGCGAAGGGCTGCGTGCGCCGGACGGCGGCACGGTACGTGTCCTCGGCCTCGACCCGCGCACCGACGCGCGCGCGCTCAGCCCCCGCGTCGGGGTCATGCTCCAGGACGGCGGTCTGCCGACCGGGGTCCGCGCACTCGAGATGCTGCAGCACGTCGCGACGATGTACGCCCAGCCCCGAGTCGTGGCAGACCTGACCGACCGGCTCGGTCTCGCGTCGTTCGCTCGCACGACGGTCCGAAGGCTCTCGGGGGGGCAGCGCCAGCGGCTCGCCCTCGCGATCGCCCTGATCGGGCGCCCCGAGCTCGTCTTCCTCGACGAGCCGAGCGCCGGGATGGACCCGCAGTCGCGGCACGCGGTGTGGGACCTGATCCGTGAGCTGCGCGACGAGGGTGTCGCGATCGTGCTGACGACGCACCTCATGGACGAGGCGGAGTCGTTGGCCGACCGTGTCGTCGTCGTCGACCACGGCGCGGTCATCGCCCAGGGCACAGTCGCCGAGCTGGTCGTCGCCCACGACGACCGCACGCTGCACTTCCGTGCCGTCGAGGGGCTCGATCTCGGGTCGATCGGCGCGAACCTCAGCGCGGCGGGCCCGGTCGGCGAGCTCTCGTCTCACACCCGGTCGGTGAGCGTCACGGAGGAGTCGCCGGGCGAGTACGTCGCGAGCGGGCACGTCGACCCGGGCGTCGTGGCAGCGCTGGCATCGTGGTGCGCCGAGCGCAACGTCCTGGCGACACACATCTGGGTCGGGCGTCGCACGCTCGAGGACGTCTTCCTCGACCTCACCGGTCGGAGCCTTCGTTGAGCGCGCAGTCGAGGAACCCGGCCCCACCGGCGGCCGCGGCAGCGTGGCGCCGCGTCGTCTCGCAGGGCGCGTTCGAGACCCGCATGATCCTGCGCAACGGCGAACAGCTCTTGGTGACAATCTTCCTGCCCGTCCTGGTGCTCGTCGGGCTGTCGCGCAGCGGTGTCGTCGAGCTCAGCACCGGTGGCGCGGCGCGCATCGACGTCGTGGCGCCCGGGGTCATCGCGCTCGCGGTGATGAGCACGGCCTTCACGTCCCAGGCGATCGCGACGTCGTTCGACCGCCGCAACGGGGTGCTGCGCCTGCTCGCCACGACCCCGCTCGGTCGCGGCGGGCTGCTCGCCGGGAAGTTCCTCGGGGTCGCCGCAGTCGAGGCCGTCCAGGTCGTCGTCATCGGCGGCACCGGCCTTGCGCTGGGCTGGCGACCCGTCGCGGCCGGGATCCCGCTCGCCCTCGTCGCGCTCGTGCTGGGCACGGCAGCCTTCATCTCGCTCGCGCTCCTCGTCGCCGGCACGCTGCGCGCGGAGGCTGTCCTCGCTGGCGCGAACCTCCTGCTGGTCGTGCTTGCGGTCGGCAGCGGCGTCGTCGTGCCGGTCTCCCAGCTCCCAGCCCCGCTCGAGCATGTCGCCCGGCTGCTCCCGTCCGGTGCGCTCGGCGAGGCCCTGCGCGGGGCGCTGATCCACGGCGCGCTCCCGGCATGGTCAGTCGGCGTGCTGCTGGCATGGACGGCTGTGCTGGCCTGGTCGGCCGCCCGCCTGTTCCGGTGGCACTGACAGCCGGAGACGTTGGCCCGAGGTGGCCCCGACGCCGGGATACCGGCCCTACCCTGGTCCGGTGAGCACCACGTCAGTGACCGAGCCCCCGACCGATCGTCTCGCTCGCCGGCAGCGCTGGACCCGCAGAGCGCTGCTCGTCAACGTCGTCGCTCAGGGCGTCCTCGTCGTGACCGGCGGCGCCGTGCGCCTCACCGGCTCGGGCCTCGGGTGCTCGACGTGGCCGCAGTGCGAACCCGGGTCGTTCACCCCGGCGCTCCATGAGGCGACGTCGCTCCACCCGTTCATCGAGTTTGGCAACCGCACCCTGACGGGCTTCCTCGTCCTGATCGCACTCACGGTCGCGGTGCTCGTGTGCACCGACCGCTCGCGCTCCCGGTCCTATCGGCTGCTTGGCCTCGCCCCGGTCCTCGGGGTCTTCGCCCAGGCAGTCATCGGCGGCGTCACCGTCCTGTTCCACCTGAACCCTGCGGTGGTCGGCGTCCACCTGCTCGTCTCGCTCGCGCTCGTCGCGGTGTCGACGGTCCTGGTCGTGCGCGAGCGCGCCGGCGACAGCCCCGCCCTGCCGGTCGTCGGGCAGCGACTGCTCAGCCTCGCCCGGCTGCTCACGGCCGTCGCCGTTGCACTGCTCGCACTCGGGGTCGTCGTGACCGGGTCAGGTCCGCACGGCGGTGACGACAAGGTCGCCTACAGGTTCGCGGTCGACCCTGTCCTCATCGCTCGAGCGCACGCCGGTGTCGTCTGGCTCTTCGTGGTGGTCCTCGCGGTCGTGCTGGTCAGCCTGCATCGGTCGGCGGCGCCCCAGGCGGTGCGGAGCGCCGGCCGCTGGCTCCTCGGGGTCACGCTCCTGCAGGGCGTCATCGGCTACGTGCAGTACTTCACGGGGCTGCCCGTCGTCCTCGTCGGGCTGCACATGCTCGGCGCGGTTCTCCTGACCGTGTCGCTCACCTGGTTCCTGCTGTCGCTGCGCGCACGCGACCTCGCCGCCGCCGGGGCCCCGATCGCCTGACGGCCCCACGACTCGGCCGAGCGGTCACGCAGGACGCAGCGCATCCCAGCCGCGCTCGCGTGCCCGCGCCGCAGCGAGCACTCCCACGACGGCCGTCGGGCTGTGCAGCCGGCCACCGAGGACCGCGTCCACCGCGTCGTCGAGCGGAACCCACACCGGGACCATGTCGGCCTCCTCGTCGAGCCGCACGTGCCGCTCGGCGGCGGGGACCTCGTGCAGCCCGCGGGCGAGGAAGACCTCGATCCGCTCGCTCGACCCGCCCGGCGTCGTGTAGAAGTCCACGAGGACGTGCCACGTGTCGGCCCTCAGGTCGGCCTCTTCGGCCAGCTCACGTGCCGCCGCGACGACCGCGGGCTCACCCGCGACGTCGAGCAGACCGGCGGGCGGCTCCCAGAGCTCCGACCGCACCGGGTGCCGGTACTGCGAGACCAGCAGGACGCGGTCCTGCTCGTCGATTGCGATGATCGCGACCGCACCGGGATGGTCGACGTACTCGCGCAGCACCTGCGCCGGGCCGAGGTCCACGACATCACTCACGACGTCCCAGATCTTGCCCGCATGGATGAGGGTGTGGTCCGTCAGCGGACGCGCCGCCACACGGTCGGACGGCGCGTCGCTCACGCTCAGTCCTCCTCGGTGCCGCGCCGTGCGAGCGCCGCCGCGATCAGACCGATGAACAGCGGGTGCGCGCGGTTCGGCCGCGACTTGAACTCCGGGTGCGCCTGCGTGCCGACGTAGTACGGGTGAGTCTCCCGCGGCAGCTCGACGAACTCGACGAGTGAGGAGTCCGGTGAGGTCCCCGAGATCACCATGCCCTCGGCCTCGAGCTTGCCGCGGTAGGCGTTGTTGACCTCGTAGCGGTGACGGTGCCGCTCCGAGACCCGCGTCGAGCCGTAGACCGCGGCCGCGACAGAACCGGGCGTCAGGATCGCGTCGTACGCACCGAGGCGCATGGTGCCGCCGAGGTCGCCCTCGCCGTCGACGAACGCCAGCTGCTCCGCCATCGTCGCGACGACCGGGTCGGCGGGGTGGTCGTCGAACTCCGACGACGACGCACCGGTCAGCCCGAGGACGCTCCGCGCGTACTCGATGACCATGCACTGCAGGCCGAGGCAGATGCCCAGAGTCGGGACGAGCTGCTCGCGGGCCCACCGCAGCGCGCCGAGCTTCCCCTCGATGCCGCGGACGCCGAAGCCGCCGGGGACGAGCACCGCGTCGACACCCTCGAGCGCGAGCCGTGCCCCCTCGGGGGTCTGGCAGTCGTCGGAGGTGACCCAGCGGATGACGACCTTCGCATCGTGGTGGAAGCCGCCGGCTCGCAGCGCCTCGGTCACCGACAGATACGCGTCGGGCAGGTCGATGTACTTGCCGACGAGCGCGACCTCGACGCGGTGCGCCGGCTTGTGCACGCGGCGCAGCAGCTCGTCCCAGTCGGCCCAGTCGACGTCGCGGAACGGCAGGCCGAGCCGCTGGACGACGTAGGCGTCGAGGCCCTCGGAGTGCAGGACGCGCGGGATGTCGTAGATGCTCGGCGAGTCCACGGCCGTCACGACGGCCTCTGAGTCGACGTCGCACATCAAGGCGATCTTCCGCTTGACGGACTCGGGGACCTCACGGTCAGCCCGGCACACGATCGCGTCGGGCTGGATGCCGATCGAGCGCAGCGCGGCGACCGAGTGCTGGGTCGGCTTCGTCTTGAGCTCACCGCTCGGACCGATGTACGGGATGAGCGAGACGTGCAGGAAGAAGACGTTCTCGCGGCCCAGCTCGCGGCGGACCTGACGCGCTGCCTCGAGGAAGGGCTGCGACTCGATGTCGCCGACCGTTCCACCGATCTCGGTGATGATCACGTCGGGCGCCTCGCCGACGGCGGGGTGGGCCTGCGCGCGCATCCGCGACTTGATCTCGTCGGTGATGTGCGGGATGACCTGGACCGTGTCGCCGAGGAACTCCCCGCGCCGCTCCTTGGCGATGACCTCGGAGTACACCTGTCCGGTCGTCACGTTCGCTGAGCCGACGAGGTTCACGTCGAGGAAGCGCTCGTAGTGACCCACATCGAGGTCCGTCTCGGCGCCGTCCTCGGTCACGAAGACTTCGCCGTGCTGGAACGGGTTCATCGTGCCCGGATCGACGTTCAGGTACGGATCCAGCTTCTGCATCGCGACCCTCAGGCCACGCGATCGCAGGAGTCGTCCCAGGCTGCTGGCCGTCAGACCCTTGCCCAGAGAAGAGGCAACGCCTCCGGTGACGAAGATGTGCCGGGTCGTATTGTCCGACCGCCCGGGAAGTCGATTTGCTCGGTCTGCCACGGGCTTTCACTCTACCGTACGGCCGACCGGACCCACCCCGCGGAGCCGTGAGTCGGCGCTCAGACGATCGAGCGGTAGCGCGCCGTCCACTCCTCGAGCACCGCGGCCTCGTCCGGCAGCGCGGCCCAGCGCCGCTTCCCAGCTGCAGCCAGCACCGCGCGCCGCTCGGGGTCGGCAAGCAGCCCGACGACGGCCTCGGCCAGCTCGTCCGGGTCCCCCACCGGCACGAGCTCCCCGGCGTCCCCGACGAGCTCCGGCAATCCGCCGACGGCACTCGCCACGATCGGCAGACCAGCCGCGAGGGCTTCCTGCACGACGAGCGCGCGCGCCTCCCAGGCGCTCGGGAGCACGAAGAGGTCAGCAGCGGCCATCCAGGTCGGCACGTCGCTGCGTGCACCCACAAATCGCACCGGGGTCGCGTCGGCCGCGACCATCGCGCGCAGAGAAGCCAGCAGGTCGTCACGACCATCTCCCACGACGAGCCACACGACACCGCGTTCGGACGCCCCGCCGGGCCTGTCCTGCGCGAGCCTCGCAGCGCTGAGGAGAACATCGAGGTTCTTCTGCGGTGCGATACGCGAGACCGTGAGCAGCCAGTCGCCGTCCGGGTCGATCCCCAGCTCGTCGGCCAGCTGTGCTCTCGCTGAAACCCTGTCGAGGGACGCCCGTCCCGCGGCCGGGGCCGCGACCTCGGCCAGTTCCGCGCGACGCGCCCCGAGGGACTTCGCGCGGTCGACGAGATCCTGCGAGGCTCCGGTCACGAGGTCGGCGCGGCGCACCTGCACCCGCTCGAGCAGCGTGCGGAGGCGGCGCAGGATCCCCGAACCCAGGATCGCGTTGTGCCACGAGATGACGACTGGCGGAGTGCCCCGACCGGAGCCCGCCGTCATGGCGAGTGCGACCAGGCCCGCCCGGTGCCCCTGGGCGTGCACGATGTGGGCGCCCGAGGCGAGGGCCCGGAGCCGGCGCAGAGCCCGCCAGGCAGCCACCGGCCGCAGACCGGGCCACACGACCTCGACATGCGATCCGAGGTCGAAGCGTGCCGCAGTCACGGGCGCAGTGGCCACGACGACCTGCCAGCCCTCGGCCGTCAGGCCACGGACGAGGCTCGCAGCGTGAGCGCCGATCCCGCCGGCTGCCCGGCCGACGATCATCAGCACCCGACTCGCTCCGTCCGTCGCCAGCGTGTTGTGCGCGGCACCCTCAGCCATCGGTGTACCGGGTCGTCTCCAGCGGTCTGCCTGTGCCGGGCCGGGCACCGGGCGAGCGCAAACCCGTGAGCGTCGAGCGATCGGCCAACCAGGTGGCGCCGAGGACCACCGCGACGGCGATGCAGGCGCCACCAGCGGCGGCGCCAACCGCACCCAGGGCGCCGCTGCCGACCATCGCGAGCACCGTGTCCACGGTCCAGCGTCCGGCGATCGAACCCACCGAGCACGCGAGCAGGAGGACCGAGACGGTGCGGCCGAGCCCTGCTCCGACCCCAGGCCCGCCCGCGCGGCGCAGAGCGACGAGCAGTGCCGCGCCACCGACAGTCATGCCGACCGAGGTGCCGATCGCGAGAGCGTTCAGTGTTGCCCGCCCGTCGCGGCCGTCCGGAACCAGGAGCCAGCACGCGACGATCGACGCCACCACGACCGTCAACCACCCGAGGCTGGTCGCCGCGACCGCCGCACGGCCGCGCTCGAGCGCGTACAGCGAGCGCGACACGTGGAAGATGAGCCCGAGACCGAGCAGTCCCGGAGCGATCCAGGTGAGCGCCGGTCCCATCGACGCGACCAGCGCGCGGTCACCACCGGCGATCGCCACGAACACGGCGACGACGCCGGGGACAGCGGCCACAAGCGCCGCCGCCCCTACCCCGCTCGCTACCAGGACCGCACGGGTCGTGGCCGAAGCCATCCGCGCGTAGCCGTCGCGATCCCCCGCGGCCGCACGCCCGGCCAGTCGCGGGAACGTGCTCGTTGCGAGCGGTACCGCGAGCACAGCGTATGGGAGCAGGTAGACCGCCTGGATCACGGTCAGGTAGGTCGTGTAGGTCCCGTCGGTCCCATAGCTCTTGGCGAGTCGAGCCGCCACGAGGATCGAGACCTGCTGCGCGAGGAGCGCGCCGACACCGGCGACCGCAAGGCCGCCCACCCGTCGTGCGACGCCCGGCGGGAACCTGAGGGTCGGACGCAGCCGTACCCCGGAGCGCCACGTCGGGACGAACAACGGCAGGCTCATCGCGGCCACACCCGCCGTCGTCCCCCAGGCGAGCCAGGCGAGTGCGGCAGGTGGCAGGTCACCCAACGCCGACCCGGACACCGGGAGGCCGGCCCGGCCGACCTCCCGGCGGAAGACGAGGTACGCACTGATGACGACGATGCTCGACAGGACAGGCGCGAACGCCGGCCAGAAGAAGCGCCGCTGCGCCTGAAGCACACCGGACAGGACCACGGCGATCCCGTAGAGCGGGATCTGCGGGGCGAACACGATGAGGAGCTCGGCGAGCAGGTCGCGCTCAGGCCCAGCCACCGTGACAAAGGCGCCCGCGATCGGGTCGGCCAGGGCGACGAGGGCGACGGCCAGGATGCTCAGGACGAGCAGGGCCCAGCCCAGGACGGCGGACGCGATCCGGTCGACGTCGGCCCGGAGCCCGCGCGCCAGCGGGCCCGAGATCACCGGGATCAGCGCACCAGCGAGCGCTCCGCCCGCGGCGACCTCGAACAGCACGTTCGGCAGGGTGTTGGCCACGGAGTAGGCGTCACCGACAGTCGTGGGGCCGACCGCGTAGACGAACACCATCGTCCGCCCGAAGCCGAGCAGTCGGCTGAAGACAGTGATGACGGAGATCATCACCGCGGCACCGGCGAGGCCCGCGAACGCCCGGCGCACGCCGGGGCTCAGGTCGCTGGGGTTCACGTCGCCGGGCGCCCGGTCGACACTGCCGGGCGTCGGCCCCATGCGTCGAGCTCGCGCAGCCCCGGCGTGGAGGCGATGACCTCCGTGAAGCTCACCTTCTCGCTCACGAGCGTCAGCCCGATCGCCCCAGCGAGCAGTGCGAGGCGGACCGGCCGGGGTGCATCGAGCGCGACTGCGGCGCCGAGCGCGGCGCCGAGCGCGTTCGCGCCGCCGTCGCCGAGCATGTCGCGCTCATCGAGGTCGGACTCGAGGCCGGCCACGCTCACACCCACGATCCCAGCCGCGACGCCCGCGCCCCTACCGCCGGCCAGCGCCATGGGCGCGGCCGCCAGCCCGGTCGCCTTGAGTGCCCGCCCCGGGCGCAGGTCGAGGAGGTTGACCAGGTTCGCGCTGGCGGCGATGAGCGCACCGAAGGTCGCGACGTCGAACAGCCAACCGGCTGCCGAGCGCCGGGAGCCGTCGGTGGCGCGGGTCTCGGTCGCGACGGCAGCGGCGACGAGCGAACCCGCGCCGATCCCGAGCACCTTCATCCCACCGGTCGTGACACGCCCATGGGCCAGCGCGCCGAGGTGCCCGCGGAGCCCCTTGGTGCGCTCCGCCGTGTCCTCGTCCAGGTCGTCGATCACGCCGAAGGCCGCCGCGGTGGCCGTGGCGATCGTGGTTGCGACAGCCCCGCGCAACGAGGCCGCGCCGACGACGCCTGCCACGATGAGCCCGGCAGCCGCAGCCGGGCCCGCGAGGAGGCTCACGGAATCGCCCCGGTGGTTCGTCCGGGTCCAGCGTCGCTGGCCGCCTGGGGGCTCGGCGTCGAGCAGCCCACGCGCTGCGCGGCTCGCCGTCGCGGCAATCATGGTTGTCGTCACGCGGCGAGCGGAACCGATGCTCATCCGTGCGTTCCGGGCGTCGCGCCGACCACCGGTGGCGCGTCGGGCACCACGGGGGTGTTGGCGGTCACCTGCGGGGTCCGGTCGACTGCCGAGAGCTTCGTGCGCACCGGCATCGGCACCTCGTCCTTGCCGAAGCCGTAGTGACCGTTGACACCGCCGATGCGTGCACTGAGCGCGAGGGCGACCGACACCTGCCCGGCGATGGCGCCGGTGCCTGACACCGTCGTGAGCGAGCTCGCCAGAGCAGCATCGGCCAGGATGACGCTCGTCAGGTCACCGTCGACCCGGTGGCCGCTGGCCAGAACCGCACCGTGCGAACGATCCTGAGCTGCGCGCAGGATCGCCACCCGGGCCACAGTGGTGTCCTTGTCGGCCAGCGGAGCGGGAGTCGCAGGTGACTCGGCAGCCGCGACACGGGGGGCCACGACCACGATCGCGTCGGCCGGGAACACGACCGGCTCCGCCAGGGTGACGAGGGGGTTGTCGCCCGAGCTGAGCAGGTCCAGCAGGATCGACGCCGGCTCGGCGAGCGTGTCAGGCTTGGCCGGGTCGAACCTCGTCAGACCCTGGGCCAGCGCCTCGGCAAGATCGGTCTCGAGCCCCGCATGGGCCGCCCGCACGGGTGAGACGTAGTCGGCCAGGTTCTCGACGAGCGCCTGCCGGAAGCTGCTCAGGTTCGGATCGGTCCACGCGGTTGCGACGGTGACCCGTGCCGACACGGTCGCGCCCGCCGCGGTGATCTGCGCCTCGATCGCTGCTTCGTCGTCCTTCGACAGCTCGCCGAGCGCGACAACCGCTACCCGGCGATCCGCCAGTGCGCCGACGAGGAGCCCGGGCGCGGCCGCGGCGACGTAAGAGTTCGTGTCGGCCAGCTCCGCGTTCGAGGCGTCGAGCGAGCTGCGCAGGGCGTCCTTCTCGGCTCGCAGCACCTTGACCTGACCGGTCAGAGTGTCGCCGATCGTCTCCTTGAGCGGACCGGCGCCGAGGGCGATCCCGACGGCGAGCGCCAGGAAGACGGAGATCAACGAGACGATGTGGTAGCGAAAGTCGATCACAGCGGAGTCTCTCGTTCGGTTGCGGGAATGGTCCGGCTCATCGTGCGAGGCCGAGGAGCGTGCGGATCCAGGAGTACAGGTCGTCGAGGCGGGCGCCGAACAGTCCGAGCAGCGTCTGCCCGGCCTGGGTTGCGGCGAGAGCGACCACGAGGGCAAGGAGTCCTGCGAGCGACAGCAGCGCGAGCTGCAGGTTCGAGATGCGGGTGCGGTACAGGCGCGAGACGCCCTTGGCGTCGACCAGCTTGCCGCCGACGCGCAGCCGAGTCAGGAACGTGCTTGCCATGCCGGAGCGTCCCTTGTCGAGGAACTCGACGAGCGTGGCATGGGTGCCGACCGCCACGATCAGCTCCGCGCCCTTGTCGTCCGCGAGGAGCATCGCGACGTCCTCGCTCGTCCCGGTCGCCGGGAAGACCACGTGCGGGACGCCCAGCTGCTCGATGCGCGCGAGGCCGGGAGCGCGACCGTCGCGGTAGGCGTGCACGACGATCTCGGCTCCGCACCGCAGCCCGCGGTCCGAGACCGAGTCCATGTCCCCGACGATGAGGTCCGGTGTCCAGCCGGCGTCCAGGATGGCGTCCGCGCCGCCATCGACGCCGATGAGCACGGGCCTGCACTCCCGGATGTACGGGCGCAGAGTGACGAGGTCGTCCTTGTAGTGGTAGCCACGCACGACGATGAGGACGTGCCGACCGTCGATCCGCGTGGTGATGTCGGGCACGCCGACGCCGTCGAGGAGCAGGTCATGTTCGCGACGCAGGTAGTCCATCGTGTTCGCCGCGAAGGACTCGAGCTGCACGGACAGACCCGCGCGCGCCTCCTCCAAGTTGGCGCCGACGGTGTCAGCGGTCTGGACGACACCCTCCGCGACGAGCGTCTCGCCGTCGTACACAGCGCCGTCGTCGATGCGCACGACGTGCGACTCGAGGATCGTCATGACATCGGGACCGAGATCATCGATCAGCGGGATCCCGGCGTGGAGCAGGATCTCCGGGCCGAGGTTCGGGTACCGCCCCGACGTCGATCGAGCCGCGTTGAGGACAGCGATCGGCTTGCACGCGACCAGGGCCTCGGCCGACACACGGTCCAGATCGAGGTGGTCGATCACCGCGATGTCGCCGGCGCTCAAGCGCTTGGTCAGCGACTTCGTTCGCGGGTCGACGCGGGCAGGTCCGGAAACTCCGGGCAGGTCAGGTACGGAGGCGCGTCTGCGCAGGGAAAGCTTCATCGCCGCTCATCGTCCCACGCCGGAGAGCTTGAGAAGCTCAGCCGCGTGCGTGCGAGCGGCCTCGGAATCCTCCTGACCGGACAGCATCCGCGCGAGCTCGCGGACCCGTTCGGGTCCCACCACGGCGCGCACGTCCGACTCGGTGACGACGTCGACCCCACCCGCCTGCGACTTGGTGACCACGAGATGCCGGTCGGCGAAAGCGGCTACCTGGGCGAGATGCGTCACGACGAGCACCTGGGAGTCGAGGGCGAGCGTCGCGAGCCGTCGGCCCACCTCGACGGCCGCCTTGCCGCCGACGCCGGCGTCGACCTCGTCGAACACGAACGTGCCCGGCCGGTGGTCGCCGCCGCCGGGAGCCGTGGCGAGGGCGACCTCGATCGCGAGCATCACGCGTGACAGCTCGCCTCCAGAGGCACCCTTGCCGAGCGGCCTGGCCGGCGCCCCCGCGTGCGGGACGAGAAGCATCTCGACCCGGTCCAGGCCGTACGGTCCGGGTGCGTCGGCAGGCTCGACCTCGATCTTCAGCAGCGCCCCCGCCATGGCAAGCCCCGTGAGCTCGGCGGAGACGGTGGTGCCGAGCACCTCTGCGGCGGCGACGCGAGCCAGGGAGACCCGTGCTCCAGCTTCGTCGATCCGTGCCGTCAGCTCGTCGCGCTCTGCGGCCAGAGCAGCCAGCCGCTCGTCGCCGCCGTCGAGCTCGAGCAGCCGCCGTCCCGAGGCATCGGCCCACGCCAGGACCTCGGCGACATCGGCGCCGTAGCTGCGCGTGAGCGATGTCAGCTCAGCGCGCCGCCGCTGTGCCGTCTCGAGCCGCACCGGGTCGGCGGCGAGATCCTGCACGTAGCCGGAGAGCTCGATCGCGGCGTCGGCCAGGAGGTAGCCCGCCTCGGCCACGCGGGTCGCAAGCGACGCCAACGATGCGTCGTGAGCACCTGCCTGCTCCAGCATCCGGCGCGCCTGCTCGACGGCGGAGCTCGCAGCCAGGGCTTCCGGGACGTCGGAACCGTCGTCGCCGACGAGGGCGGCATGCGCGCCGCTCGCCGCCGTGCGCAGGTCCTCGGCGTACGAGAGCCGTTCGATCTCCGTGGCCAGGGCGACGTCCTCGCCCGGTTGCGGGTCGACCCGCTCGACGTCGGCGATGCCCAGGCGTAACAGCTCGGCTTCGCGGGCTCGGTCCTGTGCGCGGTCCGTGAGGGTCGCGAGTTCGGCGACAACGGCCTGCCGCCGGGTCCAGGCTTCTCGGTACTCGGCCAGGACAAGGCCGTGCGCGCTGCCCGCGAAGGCGTCGAGCGCCTCGCGCTGTCGCGACGGCGATCGGAGCCGAGCCTGGTCGGCCTGACCGTGGACCGTCACGAGGTCGTCGGCGAGCTCCGCCAGCACGCCCTGGGGCACCGACCGGCCGCCGAGGTGCGCGCGTGAGCGTCCGCGACCGTCAGCGGTGGCCACGCCGACAGTCCGCACGATGAGGAGACCGCCGTCGTCGTCGAGCTGCGCACCGGCCTCGGACGCCCGTGCCAGCACCGGGGAGCCTGCGGGCACCACCACCCGGCCCTCGACAGCAGCGGCAGCGGCGCCGGTCCGGACGGTGGCGGGGTCGGCTTTGCCACCGAGAAGGAGGCTGAGCCCGGTGAGCACCATGGTCTTGCCCGCGCCCGTCTCCCCCGTCAGCACGGTCAGACCAGGACCAAGCGTGACGTGAGCACGACCGATGACGCCCAGGTTCTCGATCCAGATCTCCTCGAGCACCTCAGACCTCCCGCTCGACGCTGCGACCGTTGAACCGTCCGGAAGACACGCCGCGGCCGCGCCAACCGTCCACGGGCAGCTGGAACTTGAGCACCAGCCGATCGGCGAACGGTGCCTGGGTGAGCCGAGCGAGGCGCACCGGCACGTCGCTGCGTCGAACCTCGACGCGCGAGCCGATCGGCAGGTCGACCCGGCGACGCCCGTCAGAGATCAGCACGCCGTGCGCGGGAGACCTCGCCACGACCTCGAGAGCCAGGACGCTCGACGGCCCGACCACGAGCGGGCGTGCGAACAGGGCATGCGGCGCGACCGGCACCAGGATCATCCCGTCGACATCCGGCCAGACGATGGGTCCACCCGCCGAGAATGCGTGCGCAGTCGAGCCTGTGGACGTGGCCACGACGATCCCGTCGCACCCGAACGTCGACAGCGGTCGTCCGTCGACCTCGAGAGCAACCTCGACCATGCGCGCCGCATCCCCCTTCTCGAGCGCGACCTCGTTGAGTGCCCAACCGACCACGGCGGTCTCGGCACCAGCGAGCAAGACCCGGACGTCGAGAGTTCCGCGCTCCTCGACCTCGTAGTCTCCGTCGGCGAGGCGCTGCACGGCCTCGCCGATGTCCTCACGCTCGCTCTCCGCCAGGAAGCCGACATGGCCCAGGTTGAAGCCCAGGAGCGGCACACCGAGCCCTCGCGTCAGCTCGGCGGCTCGCAGGATCGTGCCGTCACCCCCGAGCACGATGGCCAGCTCAAGCTCTCCGACGTTGTCGGCTCGGCTGTCGTCGGTGGCGAGCACCGGCGTGAACCCGGCACCGTCGAGCGCTTTGACCGCCTCTGCCGTCGCCGCGACCGCCTCTTCGCGGCCGCTGTGGGTCACCACGAGCACGCGTCGACTCATGCCGAGCCCCCTCCCGTGCTCAGGACGACAGCCTCGATGCGGGACCGCAGCATCTCCTCAGTGTCGGTCGTGACCCCGCTACGCAGCCACAGGAAGTACTCGATGTTCCCGCTCGGCCCCGGCAGCTGGCTCGCGACGACGCCCGCCACGACCAGTCCGAGACCGATCGCAGCGCGGGCGACCGTCACGACCGCCTCGGCGCGCAGGCGCGCGTCGCGCACCACGCCGCCCGACCCGAGTCGCTCGCGGCCCACCTCGAACTGGGGCTTCACCATCACGACGAGATCCGCCCCCGGAGCCGCGACAGCGACGAGCGACGGGAGGACGAGCGGCAGCGAGATGAAGGAGAGGTCGACCACGACGAGCCCGGGCGCAGGGTCCACGTCGCCTGTCTGCAGGTAACGCACATTGACGCCCTCACGCGCGTCCACGCGCGGGTCTGTCCGGAGCGACGCCACGAGCTGCCCGTGCCCGACGTCGACCGCGACCACCCTCGCCGCGCCGCGCCGGAGCAGCACATCGGTGAATCCCCCGGTGCTCGCCCCAGCATCGAGACACACGCGGCCGGCAACGACCGGACCGTCTACCCCCCACGCGTCCAACGCGCCGGCCAGCTTGTGTCCCGCGCGCGACGCGTAGTCGGGGCCGTCGTCGGTGGTCACGGTGACTCTCTGCTGCGCGGCGAGCGGCGTCGCACTGCGCTGGACCTGGGTCCCGTCAACGGCGACCCGCCCCGCGGCGATGAGTTCACCGGCATGGCGTCGCGACCGTGCCAGTCCGCGCCGAACGAGCTCGAAGTCGAGGCGTGTTGTCACGTGGGCTCAGCCCTCAGTGTCCGCGAGCCGGTCCTGAAGGGCCGCGTGGACCGCGTCGAACACCGCGACGTGCTGGGACAACGGGGCTCCGTCGATCGTTTCGAGCCGCGTCAGCGCCGCGTCGACAGCGTCGTCCCCGGTGGCGGAACGTTCCTGGTCGAGAGTCCCTGCGGGCGCGTTGCCGTCGCACGCGTCCTCGTCCGAACCGTTCACCGGCTTCCCTTCTGCGTCTGCATGCCAAGGTCGGAGACCGGCGCCGAGACATCGATCAACCAAGGGCCTGTCACGAGCCCGCGTCTCCCGCCGAGCTCACGCTACCCGGCCGCGCCGACGAAACCGTCTCCGTCCACATTGAGCTCGGGCACGGAGTTGGCGTCGAGAACCTCGCCTGCATCGACGGCGGACCAGGCCGCGGCGCACGCCGCCCGGATCACGTCGACAGAACCCTCGACACCGGTGCCCTGAGAGCGCGACAGCTCAAGTCGTCCGCCGACGACCCGTGCGCCGGCGTCACGACACGACCACCAGCCTTCGGCAGCCTGGACGGGCTCCGGGTGCGCGAGGAGCAGAGCTCGCAGATCGGCGCCGATGAAGTGCGGACGCTCGGCCGGGGCCGCGAGCACGTCGTCGCGGGCCGAGCTCACGCCGGTCAGGACGTGCAGCCCCGGGAAGTCACCCGCGCGCGCACCTGCCAGGTCGGTGTTGAGCCGGTCACCGATCACCAACGGCGCACTCGCACCGACGCGCTCGACGGCCATGCGGTACATGGCAGGTGATGGTTTCCCCGCGCTGTCGGGAACGACGCCCGTCGCCGACTGCACGGCCAGCACCAGCGAGCCGTTGCCCGGCGCGAAACCCCGCGCCGTCGGCAGGCTCCGGTCAAGGTTGCTGGCGACGTACCAGGCGCCACGCTCGATCGCGTAGGCAGCCTCCGCCAGCTGAGCCCAACCCACCTCCGGCGCGAAGCCCTGAACCACGGCATCCGGCTCGTCGTCAGCGGAGTCCACGATCGTGAACCCGACCGCACGCACGGCGGTTCGGAGCCCGGCTCCACCGACGACGAGCACCTTCGAACCGCTCGGGAGTCGCGTCGTGAGCACCTGCGCAGCGGCTTGGGCCGCCGTCATCACCTCCGACGGCTCGGCGGGGATCCCGAGCTCCGTCAGCTGACGTGCGACCGACTCGGGCTCACGCGACGCGTTGTTCGTGACGAACACGAGCCGCATGCCCCGGGCCCGCGCCTGCGCCAAGCCCTCCGCCGCCCCGTCGATCGGCTTGTGACCGAGATACGTCACCCCGTCCAGGTCGACCAGGGCGACGTCGTACCGGTCTGCAAGGGGAATGTTGCTGCCGAGCAGCCCCGCTGTCACGCTTCGTCCTCCCAGGGGCGCTCCGTCGCGGCCGCACGGTCGTCGATGCTGCCGTTCCCATCAGCGGCGGGCGCCGCGGCCAGTTCCGCCGGCTTGTCGTCGGAGACCGTCGGCTCCTCGTCGGCGCGTGCGTCCAGCACCCCCTCTGGCTCTACGTCAGAGGCGTCGTCCTGGACCTCGTCAGACTGCTGGCCCGACTCGTCCTCGAGATCGAACGCGACGATGTCGTCCTCGTCGTCCGCGACGTCCCCCGCCGCCTGCGCAAGCTGGTCCGGCGAGAACGCAGCGAGTTCGGCCGCAGCGGCTTCCGGGCGTCCAGCAGCCTCGAGGGCAGTGGCGCGAGCCTGGGCGACACGCGCCGCAACGGGGCCGGTCGCGGTCCGGACGGCAGGTGAGGCGAGCACAGCCACGGCAGCCTCAGGTTCACTCAGGTCGAGACGAGCTCCACTGACGACCATGGCCAGCTCGATCTGGACGTCCGCAGGTAGCTCGGCTGCCTCCGGGCTGTCCGCCAGCGCAAGAGCTCGCTCAGGCCTGCCGAGCCCACGCTCGCAGTCCGCCATGACAGCCAGGTGCTCGGACGACCCATTGAGCCGGCGAACGGTCCGCAGCTCACGCAACGCCTCGGCAAAACGCCCCGTGCGGTACGCAGCGAGACCGGCGGCCTCGCGCACCACGTCCACCCGTCCTGCCCTCTGGACAGCGGCCTGGGCATGCTCGTACGCGAGCTCGGGGTCGGTGTCGAGCAACCGGCCCGCCATCACGAGGTGCAGCCCGACGTTCTCGGCGTTCTCCTTGCTCAGCGTGCGCAACCTCGCCCGTACCTCACGGTCCAGATCCGAGAACAGCACATCCTCGGGGATCTGGGGGGCGGCGACGCGGTCTGGCTGCGGCGGCCGGCTTGTCCGGACGTCGTCGCGCGCCATGCGCTCCTCACGCGCCGGGCGCGTGTCCCATGACCCACCGTGCGATGCACCACGCTCCGGGCGCTCACCGAACCTCGCCGTGGGCCGCTCGCTGCTGCGCGGCGCGTACGTACGCTCGCCGCGGTCGCTCTCAGGGCGCCGAGCTGCTCCGGCGGCGCGATCGGGACGGCCGCCACCCGCAGGACGGAACGGACGATCACCCGAGGGCCGACGGTCACTCGTCGCGGGCCTGCGGTCGTTCGTCGCCGGACGCCCGGAGCGGTCCGGACGGTCGATGTCGGGGCGACGGTCGATGTCGGGGCGACGGTCGGTGTCGGGGCGACCGTTGGTAGCAGGTCGATCCGAGCGATCACCGAGCGGACGGCGCTCAGCGGTGGTCGGCCGGAAAGGACGGTCGCCCGCAGCCGGACGATCCGAACGACCGTCGTACTGTCGACGATCGCCACCGTGGTCGCCAATGGGACGCTCGCCGCGGTCACCGAACGAGCGATGCTCGCCACGGTCCGGGCGGCTCGAACGATCCGGCCGGTCACCGAACGGACGACGCTCACCAGTGGCCGGACGGAACGGGCGATCACTGGACGCAGGACGGAACGGGCGATCACCCGACGCAGGACGGAACGGGCGATCACCCGACGCAGGACGGAACGGGCGATCACCCGACGCAGGACGGAACGGGCGATCACCCGACGCAGGACGGAACGGACGATCACCCGACGCAGGACGGAACGGACGATCACCCGACGCCTGCCGCTCGCCGCGGTCACCGAAAGACCGACGCTCACCACTGTCCGCGCGGCTCGAACGATCCGGCCGGTCACCGAACGGACGACGCTCACCAGTGGCCGGACGTTCGCTGCGGTTGCCGAAGGAACGACGCTCACCGCTGTCTGGACGACCCGAACGGTCACCAGACGAGCGACGTTCTCCACTCGGGCGATCCGTAGAGGCGGGGCGGGACCCGCGGCTGGCGGCGGGGGGTCGGCTGCCTCCCGATCCAGTGCGATCAGAGCGATCAGAGCGATCAGAGCGATCACCGAATGTTCGCCGCTCGCCACTGCCGGCGCGATCGGGCCGATCACCGAACGACCCGGCGCCGCCAGCCGCTCGATCTGACCGGCCCTGGTATCCAGAAGCGGATGCCGCTCCCCGCGCCTGCGGGGCGGTGCGGCGCTGAGCGTCAGCGGCGCCAACCGAACGGCCTGCCGAGCGGTCATCCCAGCGGGAGCTGTGCCGCCGCGCGTCCCCGGGCCGAACCGACGAGCGCGGCCCACCGGCGCCGCCGTTCCAACCATCCTGCGTCGGCCGCTCGGCCCGTGGAGCGAACGTGCGATCACCGCTAGTCGGGCCTGCAGCGCTGGCACGACCAGCTGCGGCATCCCTCGACGGCCGCGAGCTTGTGCCTGCAACGCGGCGCGGACGCGCACCGCCACTGCTCGCGCCTGCACGGTCGCGCCCCACCGGGCCGCGACCGGTACCGAACCGCCCTGCGCCACTGCTGGCCGGGCGAGACCCTTGGCCGTCACTGTTCATCTCAAGAGATCCCCTCGTCGTTCCGCAACCTAGATTGTCTCATCCCCGCGCCGCAGTGTGCGCCGGTTGCGCCTCGCGCTCAGGACGCGCAACGTAGGGTCCGATCTCGGCCGCGGGGATATCACCAGAACACCCTCCCAGCGATGCGAACTACGCGAAGCCACGCATGTCAGCTCGGGCGAGTTGCTTCGCCGACCGACTCGACTGATGCCGTCAATTCTCCGCCCGTCGGGGGAAACCAACGAGATGTGTGGACAAACAGAAAGAGCCACCCCGTTGCGGGGTGGCTCTTTCTGAATGATGTCCGGCGGCGACCTACTCTCCCACACCCTGGCGAGTGCAGTACCATCGGCGCTGAGGGGCTTAG
>JABBOW010000002.1 GCA_012927595.1 Cellulomonas sp. | reverse complement strand
ACCCGGCGGCTGCCGAGGTGATCGAGCGGATCTTCTCCGACATCATCGTCGTGCGCGGCAGCGAGGCGTGCGCGCCGCGCGACCTGCTCCCGATGCGCATCCCCGGTGAGCAGCCGGCCCTCGTGCCAGACGCCGCCGAGCCGTCGGCACCCTCGTTCGACCCCATGACCCGGGGTCCGGAGATCACGGAGATCCGATGAGCCTGCGCGAGGCCCTGCACCGGGCGTTCGAGTCCCAGTCCGAGATCGAGGCCGCCGAGGAGCGCGCCGAGGCGAAACAGACGGTCGGCTGCGTCGCGATGGACAAGGTGAGCGACCGCCACCACGTGAGCGTGTCCGGCGTGCTGCGGACTGTCACGCTGCGTCCGCGCGAGGGGGTGCCCGCGCTCGAGGCCGAGCTGTACGACGGCAGCGGCACCCTCGACCTGGTCTGGCTCGGTCGTCGCGCGATCGCCGGCATCAACCCGGGTCGGCGCCTGCGCATCGACGGGTTCGTCTGCGACATCGCAGGGCGCCCGACGGTCTTCAACCCGCGCTACGAGCTGCGGCCCCGACCCGGTGAGTGAGCTCGCGGCGCCCTCGCAGCCCGAACCGCGCCCGGCGGACCCGGCCGGACCCGTGGCCCCCCTCGCCGGCGCTCGCGGTGTGCGGATGATCGCCGGGGAGGAGTTCTCGTTCACCGAGGCGATCGGCGGCGTGCGCGGACTGGTCGAGTCGGCGCTGCCCGGCCTCGTGTTCGTCGTGGTCTTCGTCGCCACCCACCGGCTGGCCCCCTCACTGATCGCGTCCGCCGGGCTCGCCCTGGCCGCCGTGGTCGTGCGGCTCGTGCAGCGGACCGCGGTCACTCAGGCGTTCTCCGGCGTGCTCGGGGTGGCGATCGGCGTCGTGTGGGCCTGGCGCACCGGTGAGGCGCAGAACTTCTTCGCCTGGGGCCTTGGCGTCAACGTCGCGTGGTGCGCGGGTGCAGCCCTTTCGGTCCTCGTGGGATGGCCAGCCGTCGGCGTGATCGTGAGCCTGGTCCGCGGCGAGGACATGTCGTGGCGCACCCGACCGGAGGCTCGCGCAGCTCGTCGCCGTTACGCCGGGGCGACGTGGCTGTGGGCAGCGGTGTTCGGTCTGCGGCTCGTCGTGCAGGTTCCGCTCTACCTGCAGGGGAGCGACGCAGTGGGGTGGCTCGGGACCGCCAAGCTCGTGATGGGCGTCCCGCTGTTCGCGGTGGGCCTGTGGGTCACGTGGTTGATGGTCCGTGGGTCAGGAGACGTTCGAGCTCCTTCTCGTCGGCCTCGCGACCCGTGACGAACAGCAGCTGGTCGTGGGCCTCGAGCGTGTCGTCGATGCTCGGGGCGATCGGCCGGTCTCCGCGCACGACGCAGGCGAGGACCGTGTCCGCGGGCCAGATCACCTGACCGACGCGGACTCCGACGAGCGGGGACTCGACCGGGAGTGTCAGCTCAAGGATGTCGGCGCCGGACTGGTGGAACGTGAAGATCCGCACCAGGTCGCCAACCGCGACGGCCTCCTCGACCATCGCCGTCATGATGCGTGGTGTCGACACGGCAACGTCCACGCCCCATGCCTCGTCGAACATCCACTCGTTCTTGGGGTTGTTGACGCGGGCCACCGTGCGCGGCACGCCGTACTCGGTCTTCGCGAGCAGCGCTATGACCAGGTTGGCCTTGTCGTCACCGGTCGCGGCGACGACGACGTCGCACTCGTCGACCTTCGCCTGCGTGAGGGTCGGCAGCTCGCACGCGTCGGCGAGCAGCCACTCGGCATCGGGGACCTGCGCGATGCGCATCGCGGAGGGCTGCCGGTCGATGAGTGTGACCTCGTGCCCGTGCCCCAGAAGCTCGCGTGCGATCGAGCGGCCGACGGATCCGGCTCCAGCGATGACGACCCTCATGCGGAGACCTCCGGTGCGTGGGTGAGCGTCCGCTCGACGTGGTGGACCTCGCCGGTGCGCAGCAGGACGTGCACAGTGTCGTTCTCCTGCATCACGGTGGCCGGCGTCGGCAGGACGCCGTCGCCATAGCGCGTCACGTACGCGACGCGGGCACCGCTGGCCTCCTCGAGGGTTCGCAACGGTCGGCCCACCCAACCGGGATGGACGTCGACCTGAGCCAGCACGATGTGGCCGGAGGAGTCGCGGTGCTCTTCCGTCGCCCCCATGGGGAGCAGGCGTCGGAGCACCTGGTCGGCGGTCCACCGGACAGTCGCGACCGTCGGGATGCCCAGGCGCTGGTAGATCTCGGCGCGGTTCGGGTCGTAGATGCGCGCCACGACGTTGTCGACCCCGTACTTCTCGCGCACGACGCGTGCGGCGAGGATGTTCGAGTTGTCTCCGTCCGAGACGGCCGCGAAGCCGTCGGCATCCTCGATGCCGGCCTGCTGGAGCGTGTCGCGGTCGAACCCGAGACCCGTGACCTTGTTGCCGGAGAACTCCGCGTCGAGGCGCCGGAATGCCTCGGGGTTCTGGTCGATGACGGCCACAGAGTGGCCTTGTCCCTCGAGCGACTGGGCGAGAGTCGCTCCGACCCGGCCGCAGCCCATGATGACGAAGTGCACAGCGGGTCACGCTATACCAGGCTCTGCGCCAGCGCTGTCGAGCTTGCGACCGACGAGCGTGAAGTTCGGGTGGTGAGAAGTCCCGGGTGCGCTGGCCTAGTCTTGGCTGCTATGCCCGACATCGGAGATGCTGCCAAGCGCTTGCTCCTCGGCCGGCCCGTCCGCAGTGACCGGCTCGCCCACACCCTGCTCTCCAAGCGGATCGCTCTTCCGATCTTCGCCTCAGATGCTCTCTCGTCGGTCGCGTACGCGCCGGACGAGATCCTGCTGACGCTCGCGATCGCCGGGGTCGCGGCAACCACAGTCTCGCCGTGGGTGGGGCTCGCGGTCGCCTTCGTGATGGGCACAGTGATCGTGTCGTACCGGCAACTTGTCCATGCCTACCCGTCGGGCGGCGGCAACTTCGAGGTCGCTACCGTGAACCTCGGAGCGAAGGCCGGAACAACGGTGGCGAGCGCTCTGCTCGTGGACTACGTCTTGACAGTGGCCGTGTCGATCTCTTCCGGTGCGCAGTACGCCGCCTCGGCGATCCCAGCCGTGCGGGGGCATGAGGTGCCGCTCGCGGTCGGGCTCGTGATCTTGCTCACGCTCGCCAACCTGCGCGGCGTGAGGGAGTCTGGCAATGCCTTCGCGGCCCCCGTCTACCTGTACATGCTGGCGATCGGTGTCACGGCGATCATCGGCTTCGTGCGTTATGCGATGGGCAGCCTGCCGATGGCGGCGAGCTCGGCGCTCACCGTCGTTCCCTCGCCCGGCTTCGACCAGGGGCTCGCCGGAGTGGCCGGCACGTTCCTGGTGCTGCGTGCTTTCGCGTCCGGGTCCTCAGCCCTGACCGGCGTGGAGGCGATTGCCAACGGCGTGCCTGCATTCCGCAAACCAAAAGCACAAAATGCTGCGACGACGCTCGCACTGCTGGGGATCATCTCCGCGAGCTTCGTCATCTCGATCCTGGTGCTTGCTCGGGCCACGGGTCTGCGCTACGTGGAGGATCCGGCTAGGCAGCTGTTGAAGAACGGTGTCCCCGTCGGAGACACCTACGTCCAGCACCCCGTCATCGGTCAGCTCACCGAGACCATCTTCCGAGGCTTTCCCGGCGCGACCGGCGCGACCGTCGCGGTCTCGATCGTGACCGGCATCATCCTCGTACTCGCAGCCAACACGGCGTTCAACGGGTTTCCCGTCCTGGGGTCGATTCTCGCAAGGGACGGCTATCTCCCGCGACAGCTGCACACGCGCGGGGACCGGCTCGCGTTCTCCAACGGGATCCTGGCGCTCGCCGCGGCCGCCATCGCGCTCATCGTGGTCTTCGACGCCCAGGTGACTCGGCTGATCCAGCTCTACATCGTGGGTGTGTTCGTGTCGTTCACACTGAGCCAGCTCGGGATGGTGCGCCACTGGACGCGCCGTCTGCGCACGCCAGCGGACGAGCAGGAGCACAGGCAGATGCGACGGTCTCGCATCACCAACGCAGCGGGCTTCCTTCTGACCGCGACCGTCCTGCTCGTGGTTCTCGTGACGAAGTTCGTGCACGGAGCGTGGATAGCGATCCTGGCGATGGCTGTCGTGTTCATCCTCATGCAGTCCATCCATCGTCACTACAACTCGGTTCGCGAAGAGCTAGCCCTCGGCGACGACGCCGAGGCTGCTCGCGCCCTGCCGAGCCGGGTTCACGCGATCGTCCTGGTCTCGCACCTGCACCGTCCGACGATGCGCGCGATCGCCTACGCGCGCGCCTCCCGACCGCAGGTGCTCGAGGCGGTCACGGTCGGTGTCGACCCGGATGATGTCGCTGCGCTGCAGTCCGAGTGGGAGAGCCTGAACCTTCCCGTCTCGCTCAAGGTCCTGGACTCGCCGTTCCGGGAGATCACCCGTCCGATCCTGACGTATGTGCGTTCGATCCGGCGTGAGAGCCCGCGCGACCTCGTCGTCGTGTATATCCCTGAGTACGTCGTCGGGCACTGGTGGGAGCAGCTGCTGCACAACCAGAGCGCGCTGCGACTCAAGGGCCGGCTGCTGTTCACGCCGGGCGTCGTCGTCGCCTCCGTGCCGTGGCAGCTGGCGTCGAGCGAGGGGCAGACAGGGCTCGAGGATCACGTCCGGGGTACCGTTCCGCGTGGACTCTGACCTGATTGAGCTGGAGATCGGCCCTATCGCGCACGGCGGGCACTGCGTGGCACGCCTGGATGTCGTCGATGACGGGACACCCGGCGCGGACGGCTCCGGCGGCGGCCGCGTCGTCTTCGTCCGCCACACCCTGCCGGGTGAGCGGGTGCTCGCGCGGCTCACCGAGGCAGGCGAGGGTGCGACGTTCTGGCGCGCGGACGCCGTCGAGGTCCTGGTGGCATCTCCTGATCGTGTGCCGTCCCCCTGGCCGGCAGCGGGCCCCGGGGGAGTGGGTGGCGGTGAGCTCGCTCACGTCTCCCTGCCCGGACAGCGCGCGTGGAAGTCGACAGTCATCGCCGAGCAGCTGAGCAGGCTGGCCCACATCGACCGCGAGGTCCCCGTCGAGGCAGCTCGGGGCGACGACGAGCGCTCCGGGCTCGGCTGGCGGACACGGATCGAGCTCGTCGCGGACGCCTCTGGGCGGGCCGGCATGAGCAAGTTCCGCTCGCACGACGTGCTGGCACTGGACTCGATGCCGCTGGCGAGCGAGGCCATCGTCGGTCTGGACCTGTTCTCGAAGACCTGGCGGCCAGGTGCGCGTATCGAGGTCGTCGCTCCCGCAGGCGGCGACGCGCCGCTCGTCCTGATCGACGGCGAACCCTTCGACCTTCGCCGCGGCCGCCCGGACCCCCGCCCGAACGCCCGGTCGTCCGTCAACGAGATCGTCGAGATCGCCGGCCGCACGCACGTGTTCCGCGTCGGCGCCGGCGCATTCTGGCAGGTTCACCGCGAGGCGCCGGGTGTCCTTGCGAGGGCAGTCCTCGATGCGCTGGGAGACGTGGAGGGCGCGACGGTGCTCGACCTGTACTCCGGCTCAGGGCTGTTCACCGTCCCGATCTCCGACGCCGTCGGGCCGACGGGCGCCGTCGTCGCGGTCGAGGGCGATGCCCGGGCCGTGCGCGACGCCCGCCGGGTCGTGCACGACCGTCCGAACGTCGAGCTGCTCCAGGGCGACGTGGGACGCGTCATGACCGGTGCGGACGACTCGAGCTCGAGCGTCGTGCACGCCGACGTGACGGTCCTCGACCCGCCGCGTGTCGGTGCGGGACGAGTGGTCGTCGAGGCGACCGCCGCGCTGCGGCCCGAGCGGGTCGTGTACGTGGCGTGCGATCCCGCGGCACTCGCTCGGGACATCGGCTACTTCGCGGGCGTCGGCTACACGCTGGGCGACGTGCGGGCGTTCGACCTCTTCCCGATGACGCACCATGTCGAGTGCGTGGCGGTCCTCGTCCCGGCGTGATCGTCGCGATCGTCGGGTGCCTCGACCGTCTGGCAGAACGAGGCATCTCGCACTCGACCGTCAGATCTCGCGGACTGGCTGTCCCGCGGCCTACCGTGGTGGTGCGCCGGGCCGCGTTGGCCTGGGCGGAGGGAGTCGACGACGATGACCACCAACCAGCACGACGCCGCACAGCGGCTCGCCGAGGCGAGCCGGGTCGCCAGCGAGGAGCTGTACAAGCAGGGCACGCCGGAGTACGACGCCCGTGCGCATCAGCGGGCCGTGGAGTTCGAGCGCAAGTCGGCCGACGCTGTCGCTGTCGAGGCTGCAGAGGCGGCCAGGGCCGCGAAGGGCACCTCGCACAGCTGAGCACTGCTTGCGGGTCGCATGTCGCCCGGCTCGCCCTGACCCGCTAGCATGTATCTTGACATCGAGATACATGGGCGGTGTGCCGGCTCTCGGCCGGCGGCAGCCGCCACCCTGTCCGGCGGGACCATGCCGTCGGCACGCCCCGCCCAGCAAAGGAGCCACAGTGAGCAGCGTCGACAGTTTCAGGTCGAAGGGCACGCTCGAGGTCGGTGACGCGTCGTACGAGATCTTCCGCCTCGCGGCCGTTCCCGGCGTCGCACGCCTCCCGTACAGCCTCAAGATCCTTGCCGAGAACCTGCTGCGCACCGAAGACGGCCTCAACACCACCGCCGACCACGTGCGCGCGATCGCGGCCTGGGACCCCGACGCGCAGCCGGACACCGAGATCCAGTTCACGCCCGCGCGCGTGATCATGCAGGACTTCACCGGTGTCCCGTGCATCGTGGACCTCGCGACGATGCGCGAGGCTGTCGTGGAGCTGGGCGGGGATCCGAGCCGGATCAACCCGCTGGCGCCCGCCGAGCTCGTCATCGACCACTCGGTGCAGATCGACGTCGCCGGCCGAGCCGACGCGTTCGCCCGGAACGTCGACCTCGAGTACCAGCGCAACCGTGAGCGTTACCAGTTCCTGCGTTGGGGGCAGACGGCGTTCGACGACTTCAAGGTCGTCCCGCCCGGCACTGGCATCGTCCACCAGGTCAACATCGAGTACCTCGCGCGCACGGTCATGACCCGCGAGGTCGACGGGGTCCTGTGCGCCTACCCCGACACGTGCGTCGGCACGGATTCGCACACCACGATGGTCAACGGGCTCGGCGTGCTCGGCTGGGGCGTCGGCGGCATCGAGGCCGAGGCGGCCATGCTCGGCCAGCCGGTGTCGATGCTCATACCCCGCGTCGTCGGCTTCAAGCTGTCCGGTGCGATCCCTGCCGGGGTCACCGCGACCGACGTCGTCCTGACGATCACTCAGCAGCTGCGCCAGCACGGCGTGGTCGGCAAGTTCGTCGAGTTCTACGGCGACGGGGTCGCTGCCGTGCCGCTCGCGAACCGCGCCACCATCGGCAACATGAGCCCGGAGTTCGGGTCGACTGCCGCGATCTTCCCGATCGACTCGGTGACGATGGACTACTTGCGGCTCACGGGCCGCTCGTACGAGCTGATCGCGCTGGTCGAGGCGTACGCCAAGGAGCAGGGGCTCTGGCTCGACCCGACGGCACCGGGCTACGTGGAGCCGCTCTTCTCGGAGTACCTCGAGCTCGACCTGTCGACGGTCGTCCCATCTATCGCCGGTCCGAAACGCCCGCAGGACCGCATCGAGCTCACGCACGCCAAGGCCGCGTTCGGGCGCGATCTGCCAACCTATGCACCCGAGGTGCGCGACGCGGTCGACGAGGCGGAGCAGGAGTCCTTCCCCGCATCGGACTCGCCTGCGGTCCGCGCGTCCACGCGACGCACCGTGCCTGTCACGGACTCGACCGGCCGGACGTTCGACCTGTTCCACGGCGCGGTCGCGATCGCCTCGATCACGTCGTGCACCAACACGTCGAACCCCTCGGTCATGCTCGCCGCCGGTCTGCTCGCGAAGAAGGCCGTCGAGAAGGGGCTGACGGCCAAGCCCTGGGTCAAGACGTCGATGGCTCCCGGCTCGCAGGTCGTCACGAACTACTACGAGAAGGCCGGCCTCTGGCCCTACCTCGAGCAGCTCGGCTACCACCTCGTCGGCTACGGCTGCACGACGTGCATCGGCAACTCCGGCCCGCTCGACGAGAAGGTGTCGGCCGCGGTCAACGCGCACGACCTCGCGGTCGTCTCGGTGCTCTCGGGCAACCGCAACTTCGAGGGACGCATCAACCCCGACATCAAGATGAACTACCTCGCATCACCGCCGCTCGTCATCGCCTACGCCCTCGCAGGCACGATGGAGTTCGACTTCGACCACGAGCCGCTCGGGCGTGCCGAGGACGGCAAGCCCGTGTTCCTTCGGGACATCTGGCCCACAGCCGAGGAGGTCCAGGCGACGATCGACGCATCGATCGACCGCGACATGTTCACGAAGGACTACGCCGACGTCTTCACGGGCGACGAGCAGTGGCGCGCGCTGCAGACCCCGGTCGGCGACACGTTCGCGTGGGACCCGGACTCGACCTACGTGCGCAAGCCCCCGTACTTCGAGGGCATGACTGCAGAGCCGAGCCCGGTCACGGACGTCACGGGCGCACGCGTGCTCGCCAAGCTGGGCGACTCGGTCACGACCGACCACATCAGTCCGGCCGGCTCGATCAAGGCGGACAGCCCTGCGGGTGCCTACCTCGCCGAGCACGGGGTGGACCGTCGGGACTTCAACTCCTACGGGTCGCGCCGCGGCAACCACGAGGTCATGATCCGTGGCACGTTCGCGAACATCCGGCTCCGCAACGAGCTGGTCCCTGGCATCGAGGGCGGCTTCACCCGCAACCTGCTGACCGATGAGCAGACGACGATCTATGACGCGGCGCAGGCCTACCAGCAGGCCGGCATCCCGCTTGTCATCCTCGGTGGCAAGGAGTACGGCTCGGGCTCGTCGCGCGACTGGGCCGCCAAGGGCACCGCGCTGCTCGGGGTCAAGGCCGTCATCACCGAGAGCTTCGAGCGGATCCACCGGTCCAACCTCATCGGGATGGGCGTGCTGCCGCTGCAGTTCCCGGCGGGGGAGTCGGCCGAGACGCTCGGGCTCGACGGCACCGAGACGTTCGACATCGCCGGGGTGACGGAGCTCAACGGGGGCACCACCCCGGCGACGCTGCTCGTCACGGCGACCAAGCCCGGCGGCACGTCGGTCGGTTTCCACGCAGTGCTGCGCATCGACACACCCGGAGAGGCCGACTACTACCGCAACGGCGGCATCCTGCAGTACGTGCTCCGGTCGCTCGTCGCGCCCTGACCTGCTGCTGCACGGCTTGGACGGGCCACCTGAGGGCGCTCGCACCGTGTGCGGACGCCCTTCGGTGCGTCTGGACGCCAGCCCGCGCGGACCGAGCCGGCAGTCCCGCAGGCCACCGTTCAGCTCTGGCAGACTGCTCGACATGGCGAGCGTTGACCACGACCCGGGAGCAACGGCACACGGCGGGGACGTCGAGGCATTCGTGGCGTCGATCGCCGACCCCGTCCGGCAGCAGGACGCACGAACGCTGATCGAGCTCATGGCGCGGGTCACCGGCGAGCCGCCGGTGCTCTGGGGGACCTCGGTCATCGGCTTCGGCAGGCACACGTACCGCTACCCGAGCGGGCTCCAGGAGGACGCTGCCGCGATCGCGTTCTCGCCGAAGAAGGCGGACACGACGCTCTACCTCATCGACGGGGCCGACGGGTACCGGGCCATGCTCGTGCCGCTCGGGCCGCACAAGATCAGCAAGGGAAGCCTGCACCTGAAGCGGCTCGTCGACGTCGACCTCGAGGTGCTCGCCGAGGTGGTGCGGCTCTCGTGCGCCGCCGTCGGTCGCCTCGCGTAGTTGTCGCTACCCCGCGGTCGTCATGACGGCTCGGGGTCAGTCTCCGGCCAGGACCTCGCGCAGGGTGTGCTCGCCGATGCGGCGCATGATCGGCTCGTCGTCGCCGTGCGCGAGGAACATCGTCGCGAAGGACAGCGCCCACCCCCGCGCCCGCTGCCAGGTGTCCGCGTCGGTGCCGATCAGCGCGGTCATGGTCGCCCGGAACTCCGCGCGGTTCGCGGCATCGAACGTCATCCACGCGGTGGCCAGGTCGGTGGCCGGGTCGCCGGCCGTGACGTCCCCGAAGTCGAGGATGGCGCGCAGGCCGCCGTCGGAACCCGCGAGAAGGTTGCGCGGGTGCAGGTCGCCGTGGACCCACAGGGCTGGTCCGATCCTGGTCGGGGTGTCCCGCAGCTCGTCCCACGGCCGGCCGACGCATGTCGCGTCCGGGACGAGGCCCGACGCGAGCTGGGTGCGGACACCCTCCTCGCGGGTGCGCAACAGCACGCCCCGGAAGGGGTTCGCCGGGGCGTCGTCGGGCGCTGGCGTGTGCAGGCGTGCGAGGACCTCAGCGAGTGGGCGCGCGAGCCCGCTGCGGGCGGAAACCGGCAGGCGCTCCACCATCGTGCCGGCGAACCACGGCACGATGCTCCAGCCCCACGGCATCTCGTCAGCCGGGTGGCCGATGCGTGCGGGTACGGGGGCGTCGACGCCGAGCCTCGGGGCCAGCACAGGCAGCCATCGCTGCTCGTTGCGGACGAGCTGCGCGGCCATCTCGCGCCGGGGCACCCGCACGGCGAGCTCGTCACCCAGTCGTAGAGTGACGTTGTCCCAGCCGTTCGCCACGACGCCCAGGGACAGCTCGGCCAGGTCCGGATGCTGGGCGCGCAGCAGTCGGCGCACGAGATCGACCGTGACGTCGACCTCGGCGGATGGCGTGCCGGCCATCTCAACCTCCTCGGGGTCGGGGCGACCCTACGACGCGAGGTCAATCAGGCGGTGCTCTTCCCACGGCAGGGTCCAGGCGAGTGCGGCGAAGATCCGGTCGAGCACGATTGCTGTGAACCCCCACACCAGCACGTCGCCCACCACGAACGCCGGGGCACGCCAGGTGCGACCGGCACGCACGTGAGCCGTCGAGCCTCGGTTGTCGGGGTGCAGCAGGTCCGCGACGGGCACCCGGAAGACATCGACTGTCTCGCCGTGATCCACTGCCACCACGGGCGTTGGTCGCAGCCACCAGGCCGGGACCGGCGTGACGAGGTGGTTGCTGACGGCCAGCGCGAGCGGCGGCAGCGTGCCGAGCGCCTCGACCCCGGCCGGGTCGAGGCCCGTCTCCTCGACCGCCTCTCGGATCGCCGCATCGACCGGTCCGGCGTCGTGCGGATCGATCCGCCCGCCCGGGAAGGCGACCTGCCCGGCGTGGTCCGTGAGCGTCGACGCGCGGCGCAGCAGCAGGACGTCGAGGTCACGGGCCACCGGCGTGTCGGTGACACGCGACCGGACCGCGTCGAGCACGCCGAAGAGCACGAGAACCGCGGCCGGACGCGGATCAGCTGACGGGGGGATCGGCCCCGTCGAGCCAGACCAGCGCGCGGGCGGATGTGCGCACAGCTCGACCAGCTGCGCGCGTGCGGACTGAGCCGAGGGCTCGGTCACCAACCCTCCGGGAGCGGACGTCCCTCGTCGTACCCGGCGGCGGACTGGATCCCGACGACGGCGCGCGCAGTGAACTCCTCGAGCGTGGTCGCACCGACGTAGGTGCACGCCGAACGCAGCCCTGACGTGATCCGGTCGAGGAGGTCCTCGACGCCGGGGCGCTCAGGGTCGAGGTAGATGCGTGAGGACGAGATGCCTTCTGAGTAGAGCGCCTTGCGCGCGCGCTCGAACGGGGTTCCGGCGCGGGTGCGGGCGGCGACGGCACGTGCCGAGGCCATGCCGAAGCTCTCCTTGTACAGACGACCGTCGGCGTCCGTGTGCAGGTCTCCGGGCGACTCGTGCGTGCCCGCGAACCACGACCCGATCATGACCTGCGAGGCGCCTGCAGCCAGCGCGAGCGCGACGTCGCGCGGGTGGCGCACCCCGCCGTCGGCCCACACGTGCGCGCCGTGACGACGGGCCTCGGCAGCACACTCGAGCACCGCGGAGAACTGCGGGCGCCCGACGGCGGTCATCATGCGCGTCGTGCACATCGCACCGGGGCCCACGCCTACCTTGACGATGTCGGCGCCGGCCTCGATCAGGTCGCGGGTGCCTTCGGCGGTCACGACGTTGCCGGCGACGACCGGGACGTCCGGCTCGAGCGATCGCACCGCTGCTAGCGTCTCGAGCATCTTGCGCTGGTGACCGTGTGCCGTGTCGACCACGAGCACGTCCACGCCAGCCTCGAGCAGCTCAGCCGCCTTCGCTCGGACATCGCCGTTGATACCGACCGCCGCGGCAACGCGCAGGCGCCCGGCGTCGTCGACTGCGGGTGAGTAGATGGACGAGCGCAGGGCACCGATCTGGGTGAGGATCCCGACGAGCTCGTCATCGCGGACGACGGGGGAGAATCGGCGCCGCGACCCGTGCAGGGCCTCGAACGCGGCCTCGAGGCCACCCGCGCCCGCCTGCGTGAGGACATCCAGCGGGACGACGGTCGGGTTCGTGCTCATGACCTCACCGACCTGCGTGAACCGGTCGACCCCCTCGCAGTCCACGGCGGCCACCACTCCCACCGGGCGTCCGTCGACCACGACGACCGCCGCGCCGTGCGAGCGCTTGCCGATGAGAGTCAGCGCGGTGTGCACGGTGTCCTGCGGAGAGACCACGACAGCGCTCTCCACGACGGCGTGCTTGGCCTTGACGGACGCCACGACGTCCGTGACCACGTCGGTCGGGACGTCCTGGGGGAGCACCGTGATCCCGCCGCGTCGGGCGATCGTCTCGGCCATCCGCCGGCCCGCAACTGCTGTCATGTTCGCGACGACCACGGGGATGGTCGTCCCGGTGCCGTCGACCGTCGACAGGTCGACGTCGAAGCGTGACGTGATCTCGGAGCGGGAGGGCACGAGGAAGACGTCGCCGTAGGTCAGATCGGACGTGGCGGTGTGGCCGGGCAGGAAGTGCATGCCTCAAGGGTACGAGGCGTCACAACGGCGAGAAGCGGTCGCAGCCTTGGTCGTCCGGCGCGTGGGTCGCGCGCGCGCCCGGTGGCAGCCCGTCGACGTGCACGTCAGTGGTATCGACCTCGATGGTCAGGCGGCTCTCCGCGAACGGGACGCCCTCCATGCGCACGTGGCCGAGCGACGGCGGGACCGGCGAGACGTGGATCGTGTGGTGGGGTACGCACGGGTCGAGGCGGAGCAGGGTGCGCAGCAGCTCGAACGGCGCAGCGGCTGCCCACGCCTGCGGGGTGCACGCCGCCGGGTAGGGCACAGGGAACCCGGTGTCGCGCCGGTCGAACCCGCAGAACAGCTCAGGGAGCCGGCTCCCGAACGCGGCCGACGCATCGAGGAGACCGTCCACGACCTCGAGGCACTCGTCCACGAAGCCGTACCGGGCGAGCCCCGCGGCCGCGAGGGCCGTGTCGTGCGGCCAGATCGACCCGTTGTGGTAGCTGACCGGGTTGTGGCGCGCCATGTCGCGGCCCAGCGTCCGGATGCCGAACCCAGTGAACATGTCCGGCGCGAGCAGCGCCGCGGCCACCGCAGGCGCCCGCTCGGGCAGGACGATGCCGGACCACAGGCAGTGACCCATGTTCGAGACGACAGAGTCGACCTGGCGCTTGTCTCGGTCGAGTGCGAGCGCGAACCGCTGCTTGTCCGGGATCCAGAACGCAGTGTCGAACGCCGTCCGGATCTCCGCGGCGCGCGCCGACCAGGTCTGCGCACCGGGCTGGTCGCCGAGCACACCCGCGAGGTGCGCTCGCGCGCGATACGCGCCATACGCATATCCCTGGACCTCCGCCAAGGCGATGGGCGGGGAAGCAAGGGTGCCGTCGGCGAAGGAGATGCCGTCGTGGCTGTCCTTCCAGCCCTGATGCAGCAGGCCGCGGTCGGTGCGGCGGCCGTACTCGAGGAACTGGTCGCCATCCCTGTCGCCGTAGTCGCGCATCCAGTCGAGGGCCGCGTCGACGGCGGGCATCAGCGCGGTGATCTCCGTCATCGGTACACCCCAGCGCACGGCCTCGTCCACCAGCATGACGAACAGCGGGGTCGAGTCGATCGAGCCGTAGTAGACCGAGCCTCCGCCGAGCGCGAGCGTCAGGTCCATCCCGACGCGCACCTCGTGGAGGATCCGACCCGGCTCCTCCTCGGTCATGGGGTCGATCCGCTTGCCCTGCATGCGGGCGAGCGTACGGAGGGTACCGAGAGCGAGGTCGGGCGCGACCGACATGGCCATCCAGCTCGCGATCAGCGAGTCGCGGCCGAACAACGCCATGAACCAGGGGGCTCCGGCGGCGACGACGTCGTCCTCGGGGTGCTCGAGGTCGACGATCCGCAGCGCACCGAGATCGCGCTCGCTCTGATCGAGTGCGAGCTGGAACAGGCGGTTCGCCACGGTGATGTGCGGCACCGTGTCTCGCCAGGAGCGCATGCGGACGGCCGCGGCCGCGCTCTCGACGGGCAGGTGGGCGGGGAACGCAGCCTCGAGCTCGGCGCCGCCGAGGCTCGGCAGCACCTCGATCGTCGTCGTCCAGATCCCCTGTGCGGGGACCACGACGCGGAACGACAGGGTGCGGGACGCCGCCTCGGCACCGGGGGCGGAGATGCGCACCCCGCGGCGCACCCCGTCGTGCTCGAGCCAGAACTGCAGGTCGCTGCCCGCCGCGCTGTGATGGACACGGGCCCGATGGGTCACGCCACGGCCCTCCTTGACCTGGAAGAGGTCAGCGAAGTCCGCATCCACCTCGAGAGTCAGCCGCAGCCCGGCGGACTCCGTGCCGAAGTTGCGCACGGTCACGTCCTCGCGCATGCCCGTGCTCACGAATCGCCTCCGCTGCACGATCACGGTGGCCTCGTCGTGCCCTGGGCGAGGAGCCGCGCGGCACACGAATGTCCCCTCGAAGGGTTCCGCAGGGAGTGTCGCGAGCGGCTGCAGGGGCGCACCGTCGACCAGCAGCCGCCAGCCCGAGATGAGGCGGGTGTCGCGGACGAACAGCCCCTGCTGCTCGTCGGGCTCGATGTCACCGCTTGCCGCACTCGCGCAGAACGACGAGCCCTCGACGAGGCTCGTCACAGTGCTGGGGGGGAGCGGAACCCGCGCGTCGTCGGTCAGTCCGAACGGTGTGAACGACGGTGTGTCCATCGGGCCCCGGCTCTCTTGCTGTGCGACGTCGCGCTACGACGACCTCTCAGGAATAACCTACCTACAGAGCCCCGGCGTCGGCAGTCGGCGACCGGTCAGGCCGGTGACGCCGTGCGCACGGGCTACGCCTGCACGGTGACAGGAAGGCCATCATGGCTGTCGAACTCGTCCGCGAGCCGCATCAGGACGTGGCGCCGCTCGGCTCGCTGCGCATCGGCATGGTGGCGCCCCCGTGGTTCGGGCTGCCGCCGCGCGGGTACGGCGGCATCGAGTCCGTCGTCTCTGATCTCGTCAACCAGCTGACGCTGCTCGGCCACGAGGTGACCCTCGTCGGTTCGGGAGCGAACCTGACGTCGGCACACCGGTTCGTTCAGGTGTTCCAGACGCCCCCGACTGCGTCCCTGGGCGACCCGCTTCCCGAGGTCATCAACGCGGCGGCGAGCGCGGCGGCGTTCGCGGACTTCCCCGTCGACGTTGTGCACGACCACACGACCGCCGGCCCGCTGCTCGCGCGTGGCCGGAGCACACCGACGGTGATCACCGCCCACGGACCGGTGACCGGGTTCCACGCCGACTACTACCGGCGCCTCGGAGGCACCGTGGGCCTCGTGGCGATCTCTGACGCGCAGCGGCGTGCGAGCGACCAGCTCGAGTGGCTGGGCACCGTGCACAACGCCGTGGACGTGTCGTCGTTCCCGTTCCGCGCGGACAACGACGGGTACGTGCTGTGGCTCGGCCGGTTCAGCAACGAGAAGGGACCGCAGCTCGCCATCGACGCGGCACGTGCCGCAGGCAGCCCGATCGTGCTGGCCGGCAAGCTCAACGAACCAGCTGAGCAGGAGTTCTTCGCCAGGGAGATCACGCCTCGGCTGAGGGCGGGTGTCGAGTATGTCGGCGAGGCTGATGCCAGGGCCAAGCGGGAGCTGCTCTCGGGCGCGCGCGCGCTGGTCTTCCCCATCCAGTGGGAGGAGCCGTTCGGGATGGTGATGGTCGAGGCCATGGCGTGCGGCACGCCGGTGGTTGCGATGCGCCGGGGGAGCGTTCCCGAGGTCGTCCTGGACGGCGTGACCGGACTGGTCGTCGACACCTACGACGAGCTCGTCGAGGCGATCGACGCCGTGTCCGGGATCGACCCGGCGGACTGCCGGTCCCGCGCCGAGGAGTACTTCGACCTGCCGGTGATGGCGCGCGGCTATGAGCGCATGTACCGCGCGGTAGTCGCAGGGGGCCAGGCGGTGCGCGAACTCGCCGCTCATCGCGCGGGCGGATGAGGGGACCTAGAGTAGGACGGTTGCCACGGGGCATCCGCGACGTGCGGCAACGTCGCCGCACTAGGAAGAGAGATGCGCATGGGAGTCCTCGCCCGCATCGCCACACCGGCTGACCTGCGCCGTCTCACCCATGCGCAGGTCCGCTCGCTGTCCCAGGAGATCCGCGACTTCCTCGTGCAGTCCGTCTCTCGCACCGGCGGACACCTCGGCCCTAACCTCGGCGTCGTGGAGCTGACGATCGCGATCCACCGGGTGTTCGAGTCGCCTCGCGACACGATCGTGTTCGACACGGGCCACCAGGCGTACGTCCACAAGCTGCTGACCGGCCGGCAGGACTTCTCAGCACTGCGCAAGCGTGGCGGCCTGTCGGGCTACCCGAGCCGTGCGGAGTCGGTCCACGACGTCGTGGAGAACTCGCACGCCTCGACCGCGCTCAGCTGGGCCGACGGCATCGCGAAGGCCAACGGGATCCTCGGCCACCGTGATCGTCACGTCGTCGCCGTCATCGGCGACGGCGCGCTCACCGGCGGCATGGCATGGGAAGCCCTCAACAACATCGCGGCCTCGCAGGACCGCCGTCTCGTCATCATCGTCAACGACAACGGGCGCTCCTATGCGCCGACGATCGGCGGGCTCGCGCACCATCTCGACGCGCTGCGCACCGCGCAGGGGTACGAGCACGTGCTGACGTGGGGCAAGCGCACCCTGAAGCGGTCCGGCCCGCCGGGACGGTTCGCGTACGACGCGCTGCACGGCCTGAAGAAGGGCATCAAGGACGTCGTCGCGCCGCAGGGCATGTTCGAGGACCTCGGTCTGAAGTACGTCGGTCCTGTCGACGGTCACGACGAGCCCGCGGTCGAACGGGCGCTGCTTCGGGCCAAGTCGTTCGGTGGACCGGTCCTCGTGCATGTCATCACCGAGAAGGGTCGGGGGTACACGCCTGCCGAGCAGGATGTCGCCGACCGGTTCCACGCCGTCGGGCAGATCCATCCCGAGACAGGCCTGCCCGTCGCGCCGTCCCGGTTCGGCTGGACCAGTGTGTTCGCCGACGAGATCGTCCGGATCGGTCGCCGCAGGCCCGACGTCGTTGCGATCACCGCTGCGATGCTCGCACCCGTCGGGCTCGCGCCGTTCGCGGCCGAGTTCCCCGAGCGGACGTTCGACGTCGGGATCGCGGAGCAGCACGCGGCGACGTCGGCCGCAGGGATGGCCTTCGCCGGCCTCCACCCCGTCGTCGCGGTCTACGCGACATTCCTCAACCGTGCGTTCGACCAGATCCTCATGGACGTCGCCCTGCACAAGGCCGGTGTGACGTTCGTGCTCGACCGTGCCGGTCTGACCGGCGTCGACGGCGCGAGCCACAACGGCATGTGGGACCTCGCGATGCTGCGGATCGTGCCGGGCCTGCGGCTGGCCGCACCGCGTGACGAGCCGACCCTGCGCGACGCGCTGCGGGTCGCGGTCGACATCGACGACGGGCCGAGCGTCGTGCGCTACCCCAAGGGTGCCCTGTCCGCGCCGATCCCGGCCGTCGACGAGGTAGATGGGGTCGACGTGCTGGCGTGGCACGCGGCGCCCGCCGGTGCCACTTCGGTCCTCGTGGTGTCGATCGGGTCCATGGCCGACACCGCGCTCGCCACAGCTGAGCTCCTTGCCGCGCACGGTCTGCGCGTCACGGTCGTCGACCCACGCTGGGCGCTGCCGGTTCCGTCGGCCCTCGTGAAGCTGGCCGGCGAGCACGACCATGTCGTGACGCTCGAGGACGGTGTGGTCGACGGCGGCGTCGGTTCGCAGCTCGCTCAGCGGACAAGGTCGGCGGGGCTGAGCGTGCCGGTCCAGCCGATCGGCGTCGCGCTGGCGTTCCTGGGGCACGCCACCACCGAACAGCTCACGACCGAGCTGCGCCTCCAGCCCGAGGACATCGCGCGGGACGTCCTGACAGCGATCGACGCCGCGCGCCGACGCCCATAGCGCTCCTCCGATTCTCGGGAGAGGATCAGAGCGCATCGTGATGCGTGTCACGTCGTCAATTGCCGACGCCGGGGCGAAGGTCCCAAGACATCCCATGACTTGTCCGTAGCGTTGATGACACGACGACCTCGACGAGGAGCACAAGATGACCACCACAGCAGTTCGGCACTCCAGCACCGACGCCACCGCGGGTGCCTGGCGCAGCTTCGTCACAGGCCCGTGGTCCGAGGGGATCGACGTCCGCGACTTCATCCAGCTCAACTACACGCCCTACGCGGGCGACGCCTCCTTCCTCGCCGGTCCGACGGCACGCACCACCAGCATCTGGGCCACGCTCAGCGCGATGTTCCCCGCGGAGCGTGAGCGTGGCGTCTACGACATCGACAACCACACGCCGGGGACCATCACCTCGCACGGCGCCGGCTACATCGACCAGGCGAACGAGCTGATCGTCGGCCTGCAGACGGATGCCCCGCTCAAGCGCGCGATGATCCCCAACGGTGGATGGCGCATGGTCGAGACCTCGCTGAAGACGTACGGCTTCGAGATCCCGCAGGACATCAAGAAGATCTTCACGGAGTACCGCAAGACCCACAACGCCGGTGTCTTCGACGTATACCCGCCGAATGTCCGTGCCGCGCGCTCGTCGCACCTCATCACGGGCCTGCCGGACGCCTACGGGCGCGGCCGCATCATCGGCGACTACCGCCGCGTCGCGCTGTACGGGATCGACGCGCTGATCGCCGCGAAGAAGGTCGAGCGCGCCGAGCTCGACATGGAGCGCTCGGTCGAGGACGTCATCCGCGACCGCGAGGAGAACGCAGAGCAGATCCGCGCGCTGCAGGAGCTCAAGGCGATGGCGGCCTCCTACGGCTCCGACATCTCCCAGCCCGCGGCGAATGCCCGCGAGGCCGTGCAGTGGCTGTACTTCGCCTACCTGGGTGCGGTCAAGGAGCAGAACGGTGCGGCGATGTCACTCGGTCGCACCTCGACCTTCCTCGACGTCTACCTGCAGCGCGACATCGCCGACGGCCTGATCACCGAGCTGCAGGCGCAGGAGTTCATCGACGACCTCGTCATCAAGCTGCGGATCGTCCGCTTCCTGCGTACCCCCGAGTACGACGACATCTTCGCGGGCGACCCGACCTGGGTCACCGAGTCGATCGGCGGCATCGGCGAGGACGGGCGCCCGCTCGTCACGAAGAACTCCTTCCGCTTCCTCCAGACGCTCTACAACCTTGGTCCGGCGCCGGAGCCGAACCTGACGGTCCTGTGGAGCAACCGGCTCCCGGCGGGTTTCAAGTCGTTCTGCGCGCAGGTGTCGATCGACACATCCGCCATCCAGTACGAGTCCGACGAGCTCATCCGCTCCTGCTGGGGCGACGACGCCGCGATCGCCTGCTGCGTCTCGGCGATGCGGGTCGGCAAGCAGATGCAGTTCTTCGGAGCGCGTGTCAACCTCGCCAAGACGCTGCTCTACGCGATCAACGGCGGGCGGGACGAGATCAGCGGCAAGCAGATCGCCCCGTTCAGCGCACCGGTCTCCGGTGACGTGCTCGACTTCGACGAGGTCTCGGCCAAGTTCGAGGAGCTGACGGACTGGCTCGCCGAGACCTACGTCGACGCGCTCAACTGCGTGCACTACATGCATGACAAGTACGCGTACGAGCGCCTCGAGATGGCTCTGCACGACCGGACCATCCTGCGCACCATGGCGTGCGGGATCGCTGGCCTGTCGGTCGTCACCGACTCGCTCTCCGCGATCAAGTACGCGACTGTCCGGCCCGTGCGGGACGAGACCGGGCTCATCACCGACTACACGGTGGAGGGCGAGTTCCCGATGTTCGGGAACGACGACGACCGGGCGGACGACATCGCGATCCAGGTCATCACGAGCTTCATGGACAAGATCCGCGCGCAGAAGACCTACCGTGACTCGCTGCACACGCAGTCGGTCCTGACCATCACCTCGAACGTCGTCTACGGCAAGGCCACGGGCAACACCCCTGACGGTCGCCGCCGCGGCGAGCCGTTCGCCCCGGGTGCCAACCCGATGAACGGCCGCGACACGCACGGCATGCTCGCCTCCGCCCTGTCGGTCGCGAAGCTGCCCTACTCCGAGGCGCAGGACGGCATCTCCCTCACCTCGACCGTCGTGCCCTCGGGCCTCGGCCGCACGAAGGAAGAGCAGGTCGCGAACCTGGTCGGTCTGCTCGACGGGTACAACGTCTCCTCCGGTTACCACCTGAACATCAACGTGCTCAACCGCGAGACCCTCGAGGACGCCATGGAGCACCCCGAGAACTACCCCCAGCTGACCATTCGGGTGTCCGGCTATGCGGTCAACTTCGTCCGGCTGACGCGCGACCAGCAGCTCGACGTCCTCTCGCGCACCTTCCACGGCGGCCTCTGAGCCGCAGACCACCACGACCGGCAGGAACAGCCCCTCATGAACGCCACGACAGCAGCACCCCACGGTGCCGACCAGGTTGGCGCCCCCGTGATCGAGCTTGGCCTGCCGGTCGTCGGCGGTTCACACCACCGCTCGTCGGCCGGGACATCGGGACTCGAGGTCAGCGAGGTCGGCCGTCACGAGAAGTTCGCCCAGGTCAGGGCCGGTGAGCTCGGTTCCCTGCACTCGTGGGAGCTCGTCACGGCAGTCGATGGCCCTGGCACGCGGATGACGGTCTTCCTGTCGGGGTGCCCGCTCCAGTGCCTCTACTGCCACAACCCCGACACGATGGAGATGCGGCGCGGCGAGCCCGTGACCGCGACCGAGCTGCTCGATCGCATCTCCCGGTACAGGCACATCTTCCAGGTCACGGGCGGCGGCGTGACCATCTCGGGCGGCGAGCCGCTCATGCAGCCCGCGTTCGTCGCGCGAGTCCTGCGCGGCGCGAAGGAGATGGACCTGCACACTGCTGTCGACACGTCGGGGTACCTCGGGGCGCACTGCACCGACGAGATGCTCGACGACATCGACCTCGTCCTGCTCGACGTGAAGTCCGGCATCCCCGAGACCTACAAGCGCGTGACAGGTCGCGAGCTGGCGCCGACGCTCGACTTCGGTCGTCGCCTCGCCGCGCGCGGCACCGAGATCTGGATCCGGTTCGTCCTCGTCCCCGGGCTGACCGACGCGCCCGAGAACGTGGAGGCTGTCGCCGACTACGTCGTGACGCTGTCGACCGTGACGCGCGTCGAGGTCCTCCCGTTCCACCAGATGGGCCGGGACAAGTGGGACAGCCTCGGGATGCGCTACGAGCTCGAGGGCACGTCCCCGCCGACCCCCGAGCTCGTCGCCCGCGTGCGCGAGCAGTTCCGAGCCCGAGGGCTGACGGTCTTCTGACCGACCTCCTCGGCGGGCAGCTCAGCCTGCTGCGGGGACGTCCGCCACTCCGCGAGGCAGCAGGCGTCGCCCGAGGCCCCGCTCCGAGTACCCCGCGCGGTCCAGGTACGGGCTGATCCCCCCGAGGTGCAGCGGCCAGTTCGCGCCCAGGATCATGCACAGGTCGATCTGGTCGGGCGAGTCGACGACCCCCTCATCGAGCATCAGGCCGATCTCCTCGGTGAGCCCCCCGAGGACGGCGTCGAGCACACCTGCCTCGTCGAGCGCTCCGGAACCGTCGGGCTTGTCGAAGGCGTCCTGGATCGTTGGGTCGACCTCAAGGTCCGCGCCGTGTCCGTCCGGCTCGGGCACGAGCCGGCGGCCCTGCGTCGCGAGCCGTTCGAGGCCGGGGGAGAGCGGGTAGCGGTCGCCGAGCTCGTCGTGCAAGGCGTCGAGCACGTGCAGCGCCACGGGCAGCCCGACGAGCTGGATGAGAGCGAACGGCCCCATCGGCAGGCCGAGGGGACGCAGCGCCACATCGGCGGTGCGGACGGGCGTGCCGCCCTCGACCGCGGCCGCGACCTCGGCGAGGAGTCGCAGGAGCAACCGGTTGACCACGAAGCCCGGACGGTCCGCGACGCCCACGGCGGTCTTGCCGAGCTGCTTGGCGAGCGCGAACGCCGTCGCGACGGCCGCGTCCGTGGACGACGCCGTGCGGACGACCTCGATCAGCGGCATCTGGGCGACCGGGTTGAAGAAGTGGATCCCCACGACCCGCTCGGGGTGGCGCAGGTGCGCGGACATCGCGGTGACGGACAACGCGGAGGTGTTGGTGGCGAGCACCGCGTCGTCCGCGATGACACCTTCGAGCTCGGCGAACACGCGCTGCTTGAGCGCGAGCACCTCGGTGACGGCCTCGATGACGAGGTCGGCGCCGGCGAGCGTGGAGAGGTCCGTGCTCACCGAGATGGAGGCGAGGACCCGATTGGCCTCGTCGGGCGACATACGGCCCTTGGCCGCTTGCCTCTCGACCTGCGACCGGATGCCTGCTAGACCTGCCGCGACGCGTGCGTCGTCGATGTCGCGCATGACGACGGGCACCCGCAGCCGGCGCGCGATCAGGACCGCGAGCTGGCCCGCCATGAGTCCCGCACCGACGATGCCGACCGACCGCACCGGGCGAGCGAGCTCCGCCGGGGGAGCGCCTGCGGGCGTGCGTGCCCGGCGGCTCGTCAGGTCGAACGCGTACAGGCCCGCCCGGAGCTGGTCGGACATGATGAGCTCGGTCAGAGCGTCGTCCTCGGCCGCGAAGGCCGAGTCCCGATCGGCCGTCCGTGCGGCCGCGACCAGCGCGAGCGCACGGTAGGGAGCCGTCTTGGCCCCGTGGAGGCGCTGGTCGAGCTGAGCACGAGCGCCCGCGACGACTGCGTCCCACTCCTCCTGCGACTCGATCTCAGCGCGCACCGGCACGATGCGCCCCGCCAGGACGTCGGCGGTCCAGGCCAGTGACTGCTCGAGGAAGTCGGCGGGGTGGAAGACGGCGTCGACGATGCCCAGCTCGAGTGCCTCGGCGGCCTTCGTCATCCGGTTGCCCGCGAGCGGACGAGTGAGGATGACCTCGAGCGCCCGCCGGACTCCGACCAGGTGCGGCAGCAGGTAGCAGCCGCCCCAGCCAGGGATGAGCCCGAGGAATGCCTCGGGCAGCGCCAGCGCACCGACGTCGGCTCCGACGGTCCGATAGGTGCAGTGCAGCGCGAGCTCGAGCCCTCCGCCCAGGGCGGCACCGTTGACGTAGGCGAACGTCGGCACACCCATCTCGCCGAGCAGTCGATACGTCGTGTGACCCGCCTCGGCGACCCGACGGGCGTCGGACTCGGCCGAGATCGCTGTCACGGCCGAGAGGTCGGCGCCTGCGGCGAGGTAGTAGGGCTTGCCGGTCACCCCCACGGCGACGATCTCGCCCGCGACGGCCCGATGCTGCTGGGTGAGCAGGGCCCTGTGCAGCTCCGCGAGGCCGGCGGGACCGAGGGTCGTGGGCTTGGTGTGGTCGAGCCCGTTGTCGACGGTGACCAGGGCGAGAGTTCCGGCGCCGCCGGGGAGGGCGACGTCGCGGACGAGGGCGTGGGCGATGCGCTCGGGGCGCGGCGCGGCGGTCGCCATGAGCGATGGCGTGCTCATCGGGCGCTCCCATCGATGGTCGCGGCGGTGGACCCGTAGCCCTCGTAGTCGGGGTGGTGCGGGTTCTCCCAGATGACCGTGCCGCCCTGGCCGAGGCCGACGCACATCGTCGTGATGCCGTAGCGGACGTCGGTGCGCTCGGCGAACTGGCGTGCGAGCTGCGTCATCAGTCGCACACCCGAGGAGGCGAGCGGGTGCCCGACGGCGATCGCGCCGCCGTACGGGTTGACCCGGGGGTCGTCGTCGGCGATACCGAACGCGTCGAGGAACGACAGCACCTGGACCGCGAACGCCTCGTTGATCTCGAACAGGCCGATGTCCTCGATGGCCAGGCCTGCGCGTTGGAGCGCCCTGTGCGTCGCGGGGACCGGCCCGATGCCCATCACCGCCGGGTCGACGCCCGCGTACGCGAATGACACGAGGCGCATCCGCGCACCCAGCCCTAGCTCCTCGGCGGTGTCCTCGGCAGCGAGCAGGCAGGCCGCCGCGCCGTCGGTCAGCGGGGCCGAGGTCGCCGCCGTGACGCGGCCGCCCGCACGGAACGGCGTCGCGAGGTTGCGGACGTCATCGAGGCGCGTGCCCGGACGCGGGGGCTCGTCGGCCGTCGCCAGGCCCCAGCCGCGTTCCGGGTCGCGCAGACCGACAGCGACGAGGTCAGGGGTGATCTGGCCGGCCGCCAGTGCGGTGGCGTACTTTGCCTGGCTCGCGACGCCGAACGCGTCGGCGCGGTCACGGGTGAGCGCAGGGAAGCGGTCGTGAAGGTTCTCGGCAGTGTTGCCCATGTTCAGGGCGTCGGCGCTGACGAGACGCTCGGCGACGAACCGGGGGTTCGGCTCCGCTCCCACGCCCATCGGGTGGCGGCCCATGTGCTCGACGCCGCCCGCGAGCGTGACGTCCAACGCGCCGACGCCGATCCCCGACGCCGTCGTGGTCACGGCGGTCATGGCACCGGCGCACATCCGGTCGATCGCGTAGCCCGGGACGGACTGCGGCAACCCCGCGAGGATTGCGACGGTGCGCCCGAGGGTCAGGCCCTGGTCGCCCGTCTGCGTCGTGGCGGCGAAGGCGACCTCGTCGATCCGCTCGGGCGGCAGCTCGGGATGGCGGCGCAGCAGCTCTCTGACGGTCTTGACAGCGAGGTCATCAGCCCGCGTGCCCGCGTACAGGCCGTCGGGCCGGGCGCGGCCGAACGGCGTGCGCACGCCCTCGACGAAGACGACAGGGCGGACCGTGCGGGGGGATGCGCTGGGCATCGGACCTCCAGGGAGCAGGGACGACGGTGTCCTCGCGGCCCGACGGGCGGGCCTAATTCGGCAAACCATACCCGGACCTAAGTCCCTTGTCGGCCGAAGTTACCGAACAGTAACAGGGCGTGACCCGAGCGGGCGAGGTGTCGGCGAAGCAATTCGACACAGGACCGCCAGGGGGACGTCGAGTCAGCGTTGCCCGAGCAACCGCGCGGTCAGTCGGCCGTGGCCGTGGCCGCGGCGAACGCAACGACGAGCAGAGGTGTCACAACGTCGACCTGCCACTGGCGGGCGCCACCGGAGCGCAGGAAGGTCCCGATGGATGCGGCGTCCAGCGCAGACGGCGGTGACCAGCACAGCCGCCGCAACAGGTCGGGTTGCAACAGGTTCTCGGCGGGAACCTCGACCTCGCTCGACAGGGTTGCGACAGCATCGCGCGCGGCGCCGAGCCGGGCTGCCGCTGCAGGGTCGCGGTCGGGCCAGGCGCGCGGCGGCGGTGGCGCGTCGGACCTCGGGCCGCGCACCGAGGGAAGCTCGGACTCC
>JABBOW010000087.1 GCA_012927595.1 Cellulomonas sp. | reverse complement strand
ACGCTCCACGACCCGCGGGCGGAGTTCCGTGCGGCCGCCGTACCGCCGCGGCCCCGGCCGCTCGAGGAGTCCGCGCCGCCCGCGACGCTGTGACCCGCGACGCTGCGACGCGCGACGCTGTGACCCGCGACGCTGCGACGCGCGACGCTGCGAGCTGAGTCCTGGCAGGATGGGCGCGGCCCCCGTAGCCCAACCGGCAGAGGCAACCGGCTTAAAACCGGTCCAGCGCGGGTTCGAACCCCGCCGGGGGCACGGCCTCGGCCTGGCGCTCGCGGGTCCCTCGCGCTTGCGCCGTCGCCCGACCAGCAGTGGCAAGCACGGCGATGGGTTCAGCCCAGCTCGGTGACGGCGCTGCGCAGCCGGTCCAGGGCTGTGCGGGCGAGGGCGCCCAGCTCCTGCGAGCTGTCCGTCGCAACCCAGGCGGCGTAGGCCTCCTTGAACGCGAGCGCGCCCAGCTCGGCGGCGAGGGCGGCGACCGGGTCCGGCACGCCGCGGGCGCGCAGTGCGTCCACCATGGCGGCGACGAGACCGACCCGCTTGAGCTGGTCGCGTTCCTGGAGCTGGGTGCTCGTCGCGATGATCGCGTGGAGCCGGGGGCCGAGCTCGCGGTTGAACGGTGTCATCGCCCCCGCTGCGCGCTCGAGCCCTGCCGCGACGGCGGTCAGTGGGCTGGCGCCCGCCGGTGCGGCGGAGATGCCCTCGACGAGGAGCCGCGACAGGGTCTCCTGGCCGGCGGCGAGGACCTCGCGCTTGTCGGGGAAGTGCCGGAAGAAGGTGCTCCTGGTCAGGCCGGCACGGTCGGCGATCTCGGCGACCGTGGTGTCGTCGTAGCCCTGCTCGGAGAACAGCTGCAGCGCGGCGGCGACGAGCCGCTCGCGCGCGTCGGGCTTCCAGCGGGGCATCTCCCCATCGTAGTTGATGAGACCACAGTCCCGTCATTCTGCTAGGCTGATGGGACAGCAGTCGCATCACTCAGAGGAGCTTCTCATGCGCGTCTTCATCACCGGTGGCAGCGGCGGGATCGGCTCAGCGGTCATCCCCGAGCTGGTCGCTGCGGGTCACGAGGTTCTCGGTCTGGCTCGCTCCGAGGCATCGGCGCAGGCCGTCGTCGCCGCGGGGGCCTCCGTGCTCCGCGGCGCTCTCGGCGATGTCGACGCGTTGCGTGCCGGCGCCGAACAGTCCGACGGGGTGATCCACCTCGCCTTCGGCAACGACTTCAGCAACTTCGGGCGGTCGGTCGCCGAGGAGGCCCAGGCCCTCGAGGCCTTCGGCGCCGCCCTCGAGGGAAGCGGCAAGGCACTGGTCGTCGCGGCCGGCACGCCTGCGATCCCCGGGCGGGCCTCGACCGAAGAGGACCCGACACCGACCGACGGGTCGGTGGGTGGCCGTGGCCGCAACGCCCAGGCGGTCCTCGGCCTGGCCGCCAAGGGCGTTCGCTCCGCGGTCGTGCGTCTGCCGCGGTCGGTCCACGGCCGAGGCAACGGCTACGGGTTCGCCTCGATCCTCATCGAGGCCGCGCGGCGGACCGGCGTCTCCGGGTATGTCGGCGACGGCACCCAGCGTTGGCCGGCCGTGCATCGCCTCGACGCCGCCCGGCTCTTCCGGCTCGTCCTGGAACGCGCCGCTGCCGGAACGGTGGTCCACGCCGTCGCTGACGAGGGCGACCCCATGCGCACCATCGCGGCAGTCATCGGTCGCCAGCTCGGCCTGCCTGTCGATGCCGTCCCGGCGGAGAGCTTCGGCTTCCTCGGCACCGTCTTCGGCGTCGACCAGCCATCGACCAGCACCCTCACCCATGCGCACTTCGACTGGCAGCCCACGCACCCGAGCCTGCTGGCCGACCTCGAGGCCGGCGGCTACCCGGGCTGAGGCGATGCGTCGATCGGCACGCGAAGCCGCACGACACCGCCCGCTGAGCAGGGGCGTGGCGCGAGGAGGGTCGCGCTAGGGAGCGGTCGGTCGAGGGTTCCCGTTCGTGCCGTCGTCCGGCTCGCGGTCGGTGTCTCGCAGCTTCGCCTCGCGCTCGCGGAGGTCCGCCTCCCACTGCGCGAGGAGCCGGCGGTCGGTGGAGTCGGAGGCAGCGAGACGCGCGATGAACTCCGGGTCGTCGTCGGGCGCGACCTGCCGCGTCCGCTCGTACTCGGGGAAGCCGGCGGTCCGAGTCGACGGCCACGAGACCTGGCGGCCCGCGGAGGTCGCCATCGGTCGACCGGCGACGAGCCAGGCGACCGGGCCGGCGTACGGGATGAAGAGGATGAGCAGGATCCAGGCCCACTTGGGCAGGTTGCGCACGCGTCCGTCCGGGGCCTGGATGGCCTCGATCAGGCAGAACACGATGAGCCCGATCTCGAGCAGGGCCCCCAGGTAGCGGGGCACGGCGCCTCCCTCGTCCTTGCGTGCTCTCTGCGAGAGCAGCGTCATCTCGAACGGTACGGCAGCAGGTCGCTTCGTGTCAGGAGCTTCCGCCCGAACCGGGGTCAGATCAACCCTGCGGCCTGCTCGTCGTGCTCGATGGACCGGTTCCAGTCGCGCTTGACCGCACGCCAGCCCTCGTCGTCGGCCCCCAGACGCCAGTAGCCGGAGATGGACAGCTGGGCGCGGGGCAGGCCCCGTTCGACGCGCAGGAGGTGGCGCAGCTCCTTGACTGCCCCCGCCTCGCCGTGGACGAACGCGTGCACGCGACCGTCGGGCCACGGCAGGTCACGGACCGCCTCGACGAGACCGAGGCCGGCGACGCCGCTGCCCTGGTGGACCCAGCGGACGCTCACGCCGGCCGGAGCGGTGAGCATGACCTCGTCGTCGGGCCCGTGCACCTCGACGACCGCGGTGCCGTGCGCATCCGGTGCCGACGCGGCGAGCCGTTCGAGTGCGACGGCGATCGCGGGGAGCGCGCTGGCGTCGCCGACCAGCAGGTGGTGGGCGGCCGACAGGTCGGGGGAGTAGTCGCCGCTCGGACCGAGGAGCAGGACCTCGTCGCCGGGCGTGGCACGGTCGGCCCACGGCCCGGCGAGCCCCTCGGCACCGTGCACGACGAGGTCGAGGGTGAGGCGGTGGGTGGTCGGGTCGAACGCGCGCACGGTGTAGCTGCGCCGCCGCAGCCGCTCGCCGGGCGGCAAGGCACCGGTGATCGCGTCGAGGTCGACCCGGCCGTCGTCGAGCAGCGGGCGGGCACTGCCCGCCGAGGGTGGCAAGAACACCAGCTTGACGTAGGAGTCCGCATGCTCGGACGGTGCGAAGGCGCGCATCCCGTCACCGCCGATGACCACGCGCACCATGGACGCGCTGATCCGCTCGGCGGCGACCACGGCGCCCCGCATCGCGCGGGACGGCGGGACCGGGGGGCTGTCTGCCGGCGGCGTCACGCGTCACCCAGGGGTGCGGGCTGACGGGCTGCTCGGGCGCTCACCCTGCGCGCCCTGTCGTCGAGCGAGGCGTTGAGCCGCGCGAGCAGCGTCGCCAGGGCGTGCCGGTCGGCGGGGCTCCAGTCCGCGAGGACATCGTCGTAGGCGACCGACCGGGCCGCGCGCGTCGCGTCGAGGGCTGCGAGCCCGGCCGGCGTCGGTTCGACGATCGTCGACCTGCCGTCGTCCGTGCAGCGCCGACGCGTCACGTGCCCCGCAGTCTCGAGCGCGATGACCTGGCGGGTCACGGTCGAGCCGTCGAGGCGCAGGTGGTCGGCGATGGCGTTGACACTTTCGCTGTGCTCGACCAGGAGCAGCCGCAGGATCAGGTACGCCGAGCGGTCGAGCGATCCCTCGAGCCCGGACGACGGTCGGGTGGGTCGGCCCGCGAGCCGGAGCAGCATCGCCACCTCGGCCTCGATGGCACCTGCCGTCTCATCCATCGAGCGTCCTTCCGTGGGCACGTGGTTGATGCATGTACTATACAGGCGAAGTGCCTGCCTGATACAGATACCTGAGGCAGACGACAACGCGGCCCGTGCGAGGTCGCCGCTCCCAGCGAAGGACACCGATGGCCAGCACGCGCCCCGAACCGCACCGCGCCGCGATCTGCTCGACAGCGTTCACGGCCTTCTTCGCGATCGCGGGTATCGCCGTCGTCGACCCCATTCTGCCCGTCATCGGCGCGGAGATCGGCGCAAGCACCTGGCAGATCGAGCTGCTCTTCACCGCGTACATCGCGGTGATGGCGCTCGGCATGGTCCCGGCGGTCATCGCGACCGGGCGGTTCGGCTACAAGGCAGTCCTCTCCGCCGGCGTCAGCGTCGTCGCGGTCGCCGCGATCCTCGCCTCGCTCTCGACGGGCATCGGACAGCTCGCCGCCCTGCGCGGTCTGTGGGGGCTCGGCAACGCGATGTTCTTCGCGACGGCGATGGTCCTGCTGATCTCGCTCGCCAACGACCGCGAGTGGGCTGTGGAGCTGTTCGAGACCTGCCTCGGCCTCGGGTTCGCCGTCGGCCCGCTCATCGGGGGACTTCTGGGCCAGGTCAGCTGGCGGCTGCCGTTCTTCGTGTGCGGGGCGCTCATGGTCGTTGCGCTCGTCGTGGCCCTCACCCGGCTGAAGGACCCCGAGGAGATGCCCGCGCAGCTGCGGGTGGGCGAGGTGTTCGCGCTGTTCCGCCGCCCGGCGTTCCGCACGATCTGCCTCATCACCGCGACCTACAACTTCGTGTTCTTCGTCGTTCTCGGCTACACGCCGGTCTTCCTCGGGCTCGGCGTGGTCCCGCTCGGGTTCACATTCACGGCCTGGGGTGTCGGGCTGGCGTTCGGGATCCTGGTCGTCGGGCACCGGATGGCCATGCGTCTCGGTGCGGTGCAGACGGTGGCGTTCGCGGTCGTCGGGCTCGTGGTCGCTCTCGTCCTGCTCGCGACGTCGGTCGGTACCGCCGAGTCGGTCGTGGTCCTCGTGCTCGCCGGGGTCGCCATGGGCATCAACAACGCCAACCTCACCGACCTCGCGCTGGGCCTCGGCTCGCCGGACCGGCGCGTCACGACCGGTGCCTTCAACCTCGTCCGGTGGGGCTTCGCGGCGCCGGCGCCCGTCATCGCCGGACTGATCGCGCCGTCGAGCGCGAGGGCGCCGTTCTGGCTCGCCGCCGGGGTGCTGCTCATCGGCGTCTTCACGTTCGCATGGAAGGGGTCGGCGATGGCGGCCGAGCTCGGTGAGCACGTCCTGTGGTCGCGTCGGGGCTCAGCCGCCGACGAGCCCGGTCTCGTAGGCGAGCACGACCGCTTGCACACGGTCACGGACCCTGAGCTTGGCCAGGATGCGCCCGACATGCGTCTTGACGGTGGCCTCCGAGAGCACGAACCGCTCGGCGATCTCGCCGTTCGACAGCCCTTCGGCAATCGTCCGCAGGACCTCGACCTCGCGCGGCGTGAGCTGCGCGATGCGGGGGTCGAGGTCGCCCGGGTCGGGGTCGCCGGCGGCGGGCAGGCTCCCTGAGAACATCTCGAGCATGCGGCGGGTCACGCGCGGTGAGACGACGGCGTCGCCGGTCGCGACGGCCCTGATCGCGCCGACGAGCTCGGCGGGCCGGGCGTCCTTGAGCATGAACCCGCTCGCGCCCGCCCGCAGCGCGGCGAACGCGTACTCGTCGAGGTCGAACGTGGTGAGTATGAGAACGCGCGCACCTGAGCCGGATGCGATGATCTGCTCGGTCGCGTCGATCCCGTTGACGCCGGGCATCCGCACGTCCATGAGGACGACGTCGGGCACGAGCTGTGCCGTGAGGCGGACGCCCTCGGCGCCGTCGGCCGCCTCGCCGACAACCTCGAGGTCGTCCTCCACCTCCAAGACCAGGCGGAAACCCATGCGAAGCAACGGCTGGTCGTCGACGAGCAGCACGCGCGTGCGCACCGCAGGCACCTCGCTCACGCGTTCTCCTCGTCCCAGTGCAGGTCGGCCCGGACCCGCCAGCTCGCCGCGGACGGCCCAGCGTCCACTGAGCCACCGTAGATGGCGGCGCGCTCGCGCATGCCGATGATGCCGCGTCCGCCCGGACGAGTCTGCCGGGACCCCGGCACGGCCAGGGGTGACGCGACGACGATGCGGACACCTCCGGGCTCGCGGGCGACCTCGACGGTGGCCGGTCCGGACCGGCTCGAGTGCCGCAACGCGTTCGTGAGCGACTCCTGGACGATGCGGTACACGCTCAGCTGCAGACCCACGTCCCCCGGGAGCGACGCCCCCGACACCGTCAGCGTCACGGGCAGGCCCGCGGCGCGGTACGACTGCACGAGGCGGTCGAGGTCCATGCCGCCCGGCGGTGGCGAGAACGTCGCGTCGCCGTCGCTGAGCACGCCCAGGACGCGGCGCATGTCGGCCAGGGCGGCCCGACCGGTGTCGGCGACCTGGTCGACGGCCGCGCGCGCGGAGGCGGGGGACCGGTCGATCGCGGCCCCGGCGCCGTCGGCGAGCGCGATCATGACGGACAGGCTGTGCGCGACGACGTCGTGCATCTCGCGCGCGATCCGCGCGCGCTCCTCCGCAGTGGCGAGCTGCGCCCGCTGCTCGGTCTCGCGGGCGAGCGCGTTGGCGCGCTCGACCAGCTGGGCCACGTGGGCGCGTCGGCTACGGGTGTTCATCCCGATCGCGAGCGCCACGAGGACGAGGAAGAACAGGCTCGAGAGCTCCTCGGTCGTGTTGACGACCCCCGATCGCAGGAGGATCGCGGCGGACATGACGGCCGTGGCAACGAGCACACCGGTCCACGCGGCCCGCGCCGGCCGGTTCGCCGAGACCGCGTACACCGCGCAGGCGATCGCGAGGTCGAACCCGTTCCCGGTCTCGGCGAGAGCCACCGCGACGAGCGCGAGGCCCGTGACCGAGGCCAGCACGATGAGGGGCGCCCGGCGTCGCGCGAGGAGGGCCGCCGTCGCCGCGACGACCACAGGGATGAACTGCAGGTGCTGCGGCCGCGAGATGACGGTTCCGACCAGCGCCGGCAGGCCGAAGAGCAGCGCGATGATCCAGTCCATCGCGACCGGGTGCTGCCACAACCACAGCCGCAGCGGTCCGAGCCGGCGCGCGTCCTGCTCGCTGAACGACGCGCGCGCATCCGGGAGCGGTGGCCCGGCCGCGAGCGCCGGACCGGGACTGACCCGGCCCGGCGTCCTCGGTGGAACCGTGTCGCTCAGGCGTCCCTCCGACGCAGCAGCACGGCGGCCACGGCCAGCAGCACGACGACCCACAGCATCATCACGCCGTAGCCCTGCCAGGGGTCGAGGACCGCTGCCGTCCTGCCGGCCGCCTTGGCGGCCTCACGCGCCTGGTCGATCGACGCCTGGGTGGACGTGATCCGCTGGCCGGCGGTTGACGGGAGGAACGGGCTGACCGTCCGGAAGAACGTCGCAGGGATCGCCGCGAAGACGTTCTCGACGACGAGGAGCAGCCCGAGGACGGTGGCGAGGGCGGCTGCGGAGTGCCGTAGCAGGGCACCGATGGCGAAGGCGAGCAGCGCGATGCCGACCAGGTAGAGCACGCCACCGAACAGGATGCGCTGCGTCTGGGCGTCGCCGAGGTCGAGTGCGGCGTCGTTCGCTCGCATGGTCGGCAGCGTGACGAGCCACGAGAGGGCGATCGCGACGACCGCGGTCAACGCAGTGACGACCGTGAGCACGAGTGCCTTGGCCCACAGAGCGGGCAGCCGTTTCGGGACGGCCGTCAGGGTCGAGCGGAACATCCCGGTCGAGTACTCGCCCGTGATGACCAGGACGCCCAGGACGGCCACGGCGAGCTGCGCCATGATCGAGCCCACGAGGATCACCGACGGGTCGTGGAGGATGCCCGCAGGCGGACCGCCCCGGTCTGCGCCGATGTTCTGTTTGATTGCCTGCGCCGTGAAGAAGACTGTCAGGAAGCCGAACCCAGCCATCATGAGGATGGCGGTGCCGATCGTCCAGATCGTCGAGCGCAGGGTCCAGAACTTGATCCACTCCGAGCGCAGCACGTTCGGGAAGGTCACGTGGTACGGGCTAGCGCTCGTCCCGGTGGTCGGGGTTGCCGAGGCGGTGGTCAGGGTGCTCATCGTGCCTGCTCCTGGGGGACGGTGCCGGTCGCAGCGAACGGGTGCTCGGCGGCGGACGTGGAGTGGTACTCGATCGAGTCGGCCGTCAGGGACATGTACGCGTCCTCGAGCGAACCCTTGACCGGCGTGAGCTCGTGCAGCACGATCTGCGCAGCCGCCGCGGCTTCGCCGATCGCCTGCGCGGTCGAGCCGGTGATCTCGACCAGACCGGGCTCGCTCGACGTCACCGTGACGGCCGGACTGCGCATGAGCTCGACGAGCTGGGTCGCCTGCGGGCTGCGCACCACGACAGTCGTGCCCGCGGACCGGGCCACGATGTCGGTGACCGAGGCGTCCGCGATGATGCGACCGCGACCGATGACGATGACGTTGTCGGCCGTGAGCGCCATCTCGCTCATGAGGTGCGACGAGATGAAGACCGTGCGGCCCTCCGATGCGAGATAGCGCACCAGGGTGCGAACCCAGAGCACTCCCTCGGGGTCGAGACCGTTGACCGGCTCGTCGAGGATCAACGTTCGGGGGTCGCCGAGAAGTGCGACCGCGATCCCGAGCCGCTGGCCCATGCCGAGCGAGAAGCCGCCGACCCGCTTGCGGGCCACCGTCTGCAGACCGGTCATCTCGATGACCTCGTCGACCCGCTTCTGGCCGATGCCGTGCGTCGCCGCGAGGGCCCGTAGGTGGTTCGATGCCGAGCGGCCCGTGTGGACGGCCTTCGCCTCGAGCAGCGCGCCGACCTCGGTGAGGGGCGAGCGGTGCTGGGCGTAGGGACGGCCGTTGACGGTCACGTGGCCGTGCGTCGGGCGGTCGAGCCCGACGATCATGCGCATCGTCGTGGACTTGCCTGCGCCGTTGGGGCCCAGGAAGCCCGTGACCTTGCCGGGTTGGACGGTGAAGGAGATGCCGTCGACAGCGATCTTCTTCCCGTACCTTTTGGTGAGGTTGGTGGCCTCGATCATGGTGCTGTCCTCATCGTGTCGATGTCCTCGCGTGCGGGTGGCTGGGGTGGACAGGAACGAACCTAGGCCCCCGCTGTGACACGGGGAACGCCCCACGGGTGGATCTGTGCGAGCCGCCCGCGTACGCCGCAAGGACGACGACCCCGGCCCGGACCCTGAGCCCAGCCCTGAGAGATCCCTGGTCGTCCTCGTTCGGGCCCATCGCCGGGAACGATCGCCGCACGGGTCGCGTTGACCTAGATGAGGCAAGCCGTCGACGACGGTGCCGGGACCTTCCCCGATCGCCCCGACAGGAGCACCCATGAGCAACCCAGTCTTCGACAACAGCGCGATCTTCGGCGACCCGCGCAAGCAGCGCCGCACGCAGGGCACCGGGCCCACGACCACAGTGCAGCGTGGCTACCCGCAGGCGGGCACCTCCGGTGCTCCCACCATCGGCGCCGTGAGGCTCGAGCAGATGTACGGCGGCCCGACGGCGACGACCCGCGACACGGGCCGGCTCACGTACGACGACGTCATCGTCAAGACCGGTGGCCTGCTCGCGCTGCTCGTCGTCGCCGCCGCAGCGACATGGCAGCTCGCGCCGGGCCTGTGGATCCTCGGCGCGATCGTCGGGCTGGGCCTCGGCCTGGTCAACGCGTTCAAGAAGAGCCCGAGCCCCGCGCTGATCACGGCGTACGTGGTCGCGCAGGGGGTGTTCCTCGGCGGCATCAGCGCGTTCTACGCCCAGGCGTTCCGCCCCGGCGTCGTCCCGCAGGCAGTCCTCGCGACCTTCTCGGTCTTCGGCGTCGCGCTCTTCCTGTTCCGCTCGGGCCGCGTCCGTGTGACCCCGAAGTTCACGAAGTTCCTGCTCATCGCCATGGGCGGCTACCTGGCGTTCTCGGTGCTCAACTTCGTCCTGTCGTTCGTGCTGCCGAGCTCGGGCTCCTTCGGGCCGCTGCGCGGCGGCACGCTGGGTGTCGTCGTCGGGCTCGTCGCGGTCGGGCTCGCCGCCGCCTCGCTCATCGTCGACTTCGACTCGATCAAGCGCGGCGTCGAGCAGGGCGTTCCGGCCAAGTTCGCGTGGTCGGCGGCGTTCGGCCTCATCGTGACGCTCGTGTGGCTCTACCTCGAGCTGTTGCGGCTCGCGGCGATGTTCAGCGGCAGGAACTGACGACCGACTGTCGGCCCACGCAGGGCTGACGGTGCCGCCGTGCCGACCGCTCGGGTGCGATGATCGCACCCGAGCGGTCGTGCGTCTGCGCACGTCAGCCCGTACCCGTCCGTCGTCGTCGCCTGGGAGCACCCGCATCGTGAAGTACGCGCAGCACATCTCGGACCTCGTCGGGCGCACGCCGCTCGTCAAGCTCTCGTCGGTGACGGCCGGACTGTCGGCGACGGTCCTCGCCAAGGTCGAGTACCTCAACCCAGGCGGGTCGATCAAGGACCGGATCGCGCTCAAGATGATCGAGGCGGCCGAGGCGAGCGGTGAGCTGCGCCCCGGCGGCACGATCGTCGAGCCGACGAGCGGGAACACCGGCGTCGGGCTGGCGCTCGTGGCTCAGCGCAAGGGCTACCGCTGCGTGTTCGTGTGCCCCGACAAGGTCTCGAAGGACAAGCGTGACGTGCTGCGCGCGTACGGCGCCGAGGTCGTGGTCACCCCGACCGCCGTCCCGCCGGGCCACCCCGACTCGTACTACGCGGTCTCGGACCGGCTCGCGCGCGAGATCGAGGGCGCCTGGAAGCCGAACCAGTACGCGAACCCGAACGGTCCCGCGAGCCACTACGAGACGACGGGTCCGGAGATCTGGGCCGACACCGACGGGCTCGTCACGCACCTCGTCGCAGGGGTAGGCACGGGGGGCACCATCACGGGTACGGGTCGGTTCCTGAAGGACGCGTCCGCCGCGCGTCCGGCGGAGCGCGGTGGGCGCGTCGTCGTCGTCGGCGCGGACCCGGCCGGCTCGGTGTACTCGGGCGGCGACGGTCGCCCGTACCTCGTCGAGGGCGTCGGGGAGGACTTCTGGCCCCCGGCGTACGACCCGTCCGTGCCCGACGAGATCCTCGCCGTCTCGGACGCTGATTCGTTCGCGATGACCCGGCGGCTCGCGCGCGAGGAGGGTCTGCTCGTCGGTGGCTCGTGCGGGATGGCGGTCGTCGCGGCGCTCCGGCTCGCCCAGCGGCTCGAGGACGAGGACCCGGTCGCCGCCGTGCACGCCGTGATCGTGGTCCTGCTGCCGGACGGCGGCCGCGGCTACCTGTCGAAGATCTTCAACGACTCCTGGATGCGCTCGTACGGGTTCCTGGCGGCCGAGGAGGGCGCCTCTGTCGCCGACGTGCTGCGCGACAAGGGCGGAGCGCTGCCGACGCTCGTGCACACGCACCCGAACGAGTCGGTCCGCGACGCGATCGAGATCCTGCGCGAGTACGGCGTCTCCCAGATGCCGGTCGTCGTCGCGGAGCCGCCCGTGATGATCGGGGAGGTCGCGGGATCGGTGAGCGAGCGCGTCCTGCTCGACGCCGTGTTCTCGGGTGCAGCCGCGCTCTCGGACCGCATCGACCGGCACATGTCGGCACCGCTGCGGCTCATCGGTTCGGGCGAGAGCATCGAGGCGGCCCGCGCGGCGCTGCACGAGTCCGACGCGCTCATGGTCGTCGACGACGGCAACCCCGTCGGCGTCCTCACCCGCCACGACCTCCTGGGCTTCCTCGCCCGCTGAACGGTCCGCTGCACCCAGCCCCGACCCAGCCCCCCTCCGCCCCCACCGAGAAGGAACACGATGGCCCTGTTCGACCTGCCCCTCGCCGAGCTCACCACCTACCGTCCACAGCTCGACGAGCCCGCCGACCTCGACGCGTTCTGGGACGCGACCCTGGCGGAGGCTCGCACGTTCGACCTGAATGTGTCGGTCGTCCCGGTCGACGAGGGCCTGACGCTGATCGAGACGGCGGACCTCACGTTCGCGGGCTTCGGCGGGCACCCGATCCACGCGTGGCTGACCCGCCCCGCGGGCGTCACCGGGCAGCTGCCGGCCGTTGTGGAGTTCATCGGGTACGGCGGTGGGCGCGGGTTCGCGCACGAGCACCTCGGGTGGGCGTCCGCTGGGTACGTGCACCTGCTCATGGACACGCGCGGCCAGGGCTCGGGGTGGGGAACGGGTGGTCACACCGCAGACCCGGTCGGTAGCGGGCCGGCCTCACCCGGCTACATGACCCAAGGCATCGAGGACCCGGCGGACCACTTCTACCGCCGCGTCATCACGGACGGCGTGCGCGCGGTCGAGGCCGTGCGGTCGCTGCCAGGGGTCGACCCCACGCGGGTGGCCGTCACCGGGGGCAGCCAGGGCGGCGGCCTCGCGCTCGCTGTCGGGGGGCTGGTCGGCGGGCTCGCCGCGGTCATGCCCGACGTGCCGTTCCTGTGCTACTACCGGCGCGCCGTCGAGATCACCGACTCGTTCCCGTACGGCGAGATCACCTCGTACCTGTCGGTGCACCGCGGCAGCGAGGAGACGGTCTTCCGCACGCTGTCCTACCTGGACGGCGTGCACTTCGCCCGTCGCGGGACCGCGCCGGCGCTGTTCTCGACCGCGCTCATGGACACCACGTGCCCGCCCTCGACGGTCTTCGCGGCGTTCAACCGGTACGGCGAGCTCGCGGGCGTCGCGGACAAGGAGATCGAGGTCTACCCGTTCAACCAGCACGAGGGCGGCCAGGGCTACCAGTTCGTCCGTCAGCTCGCCTGGCTCGCCCCGCGGGTCGCGCTCACGGAGTGAGCCGGGCGGGGAGCGCGGTGACGAGCAGGTCGACCGCATAGGCGAAGCTCGCATCGACGTCGCGCGGCATCCCGAACCCGCCGTCCATCTCGAGCGTCACGAAGCCGTGCAGCGTCGACCGGAACGCGCGCACCGCGTCGATCGTGCGTGCCGGGTCGACACCGAGCGTCATGACGGCGTCGGCGATGACGGCGACGGTCCGGGCGCCCGCGGCCTGCACGGCCGTCGCCGCCGGGTCCTGCGCCCATGCGCCCTGGGTGGCCTGGTAGCGACCCGGGTGGGCGTGGGCGAACGCGCGCGTGGCGTGCATGATCGCGCGGACCGCGGCGGCTCCGGTGAGGCCGCGACCACCGTCGGCGAGAACCGCCGTGAGGTCGTCGACGCAGACGCGCGCGACCTCGAGGCGCAGGGCAGACAGCCCGCCGACGTGCTTGTAGAGGCTCGGCACGGCCACGCAGGCGCGGGCCGCGACCGCGGCGAGCGTCAGGTCCTCGAAGCCCCGCGGGCCGCCGGCGTCGACGACGTCGAGCGCGAGGTGCACGACGACGTCGGTGGTGAGCCCGGCCCTAGGCACCGTGAGGCGCCGCTGCGAGCCAGGAGCTCTCGGTGCGCGGGAGTCCCGCGAGGAACGCGAGCGTCGCCGGGACGACGGCCTCGGGGGCCTGGTGCTGCGCGTAGTGAGCGACGTCCGGCAGCAGCAGCCCCTGGGCGCCGATGGCTGTCGTGGTCCAGTCGAGCTCGGCCGCGGGGTCGGGGTAGTCCGGGTCGAGCGCGCCGACGACGACGAGCGCCGGCGTGCGGACCTCGCCGAGCCGCGCCTCCACGACCGAGTGGTCGAGCGCGAGCACGAGGTCGCGGAACGATCGCAGGCCGCCGTGTCGGCGCATGCTCGCGCGGACGGCACGCACGTGCTCGCCGAGCCACGGTGCCTTCGCGCCCTTGTTCAGGACCGTGCGGTAGTACGTGGCCCAGACCGCGGCACCCCAGGGCCGGGCGAAGAGCGCGCGGTAGGCGAGGTGGATGAGCGGGCGCAGCCGGCCCGAGGCGCTGGGCTCACGCAGCATGGGTGAGACGAGCACGAGGCCGCTGACGAGACCGGGTCGCTCGGCCGCGGCCCACGCTGCGGCGCTCGTGCCCATCGAGTTCCCGATCACGACGGCGGGACCCCCGAGGTGCTCGACCAGCGCGAGCAGGTCCTGGGCCGTGACGACGTCGCCGTGCTCGGTGAAGGTCGTGTCGGAGCCGCCGTGGCCGCGCAGGTCGAGCGCCGCGACGCGGTACCCCGCGCCGGTGAGCGGACCCACGAGCTCGCGCCACGTCGAGCGGAGGTCGCCCATGCCGGGGACGAGGACGACGAGTGGCCCGTCACCTGCGACGGCGTAGGCGATGCGGCCCTCGGGCCGGGTGAGGAACCGACTGTCTCGGAGCAGGTCGATGGTGTCCATGCGTCAAAGCTAATGGCATTAGCCAGACGGGTCAAGACCTCGAGGCGCGCTCGGCGACCCGGCTCAGGCAGGATGGTCCGGTACTGACAACGATCCGAGGAGACATCCCCATGACCGCACAGCTCCCCGAGGCCACCGGCTCGTTCGGCGAGAAGCCCACCCTGACGTTCCCGGACGCGAGCGCGCCCGCCGAGCTCGAGGTGCTCGTGCTCAGCCGCGGCGACGGCGACCTCGTCGAGGCCGGCGACGACCTCGTCGTGCACTACCTGGGCCAGACCTGGGCCGGCCACGTGTTCGACAACTCCTACGACCGCGGCTCGTCCATCAACTTCCCGATCGGTGTCGGGGCAGTCATCGGCGGGTGGGACGAGGGCCTGGTCGGCCAGCAGATCGGCTCGCGAGTGCTGCTGTCGATCCCGCCGCACCTGGGCTATGGCGACCGCGGGGTTCCGGCTGCTGGCATCAAGGGCGGCGACACGCTCGTGTTCGTCGTCGACATCGTCGGCGTCGGCTGACCTTCGCACGACCCGCCGTGCACGAAGGGCCGCGACGACGCCCGTCGCGGCCCTTCGCCGTGCGCGCGCCGCCGCGTCCCGGCGTAGGTTGCTCGGATGGGACTCGCCCGACGCCTGATGCATCTCGCCACCCACCTTCACGCGCGCGTCTACCGGTCGACCGGCGGTCGCGTGCTCGGTCGCCTGGGTCACCTCGAGCAGGTCCTGCTCACGACGACGGGCCGTCGCACCGGGGCGCCGCGCACCGTCCCGCTCGCCGCGACACTCGTCGGGTCGTCAATCGTACTGGTGGCCTCGGACGGCGGCGCTCCCGGGCACCCCGCGTGGTACCTCAACCTGACCGCGGAGCCCGAGGTCGTCGTCCAGCGCGGACGGCGCGCGGCGGCGATGCTCGCTCGGGTCGCGGTCGGCCCCGAGCGGGACGTGCTGTGGGCGGCGGTCGTCAAGAACAACCCGGGCTACGCGCGCTACCAGGAGAAGACCCCGCGCGAGATCCCGGTTGTGGTCTGCGAACTGAGCAAGGGAACCCGACCCGCTCCCGCGCCCTAGCCTCCACCGCCGCCGAGACTGCACGGGTGGCTGGTCCGCGGGTTCCTGAGCCAGCCATCCGCGCAGTCTCGGGGGTGAGCGGTGGGATGGTCAAGCCCGGGCGGTGCGCGTCTTGCGGCGCTCGCGTGGCGCGCGAGGAGACGGCGCGGCGTCGGCGGGAACCGCCGGGAGCGCGAGCGTCGCGGCCAGACCGATCGCGAGGACACCCGCGGCGATCCCGGTCGTGACCTTGCTCGCGTGCACGAGCGCCTGCTTGGCGTCCACCGCGGCGGCGGCGGTCGCGGGGTCGGCGGCGAGCGACGGGATGCCCGCACCGGCCGTTCCGTGGACGAGCGCGACGACCTGCTCGCGCTGGGCGGGCGTGAGGCCGGAGTCGGCCAGCTGCGCGGTCGTCTGCGAGGTGACGTTGGCGATGAGCAGCCCGCCGAGCAGCGCGACGCCCAGCGCCGACCCGAGCTGCCGGACGGTCGTCTGGAAGCCTGACGCCTGCCCGCTCGCGGCCAGGGGCACCTCGACGAGGATGACGCTCGTGAGCTGCGCGGTCGCCATGCCGACGCCGACACCGTAGACGAACAGCCAGGCGGCGATGACGACACCCGACACAGACGTGCTGAGCGTGACGGCAAGGCCGGCGATCGCAACGGTCTCCAGGCCGAGGCCGACGCGCACCACGGACCGCTGACCGATCCTCGCGGTGAGCTGCGGCGTCGCACCCGAGACGAGGAACGTGCCGACGGCGAGCCACAGCACGAGGACGCCGGTGCCGAGTGCCGAGTAGCCGAGTGCACCCTGCAACAGCAGAGGCAGCGTGAAGAGCAGGCCGAACTCGCCGAGCGCCACGATGAGCGCCGCGATGATGCCGAACCGGAACGAGCGGATCCGCAGCAGCCCGAGGTCGACGAGCGCGACCTTGCCCGCGATCACGCGCCGTTGCTCGATCACGACGAACGCTGCGACGAGAGCAACGCCGCCGACGAGAGCCAACGGGACGGGTGAGGCCGCGCCCGAGGCCCGCTGCCACCATCCGTAGTACTGACCCTCGATCAGGCCGAACACGATCCCGGCCAGGCCAAGGCTCGACAGGAGCACGCCGGGCACGTCGGCGCCGCGGCGCAGCGTCGGGTCACGGGTCTCGTCGATGTACCGCGCTATGCCGACGAGCGCGAGCAGCCCGAACGGGATGTTGAGCCAGAATGCCCAGCGCCAGCTGACGTCGGTCGCGAGCCAGCCGCCGACGAGCGGGCCGACCGCGGCCATGCCACCGATCGTCGAGCCCCAGATCGCGAACGCCACGCCGCGCTCACGCCCCTGGAACATCGCGTTCAGCGTCGAGAGCGTGCTCGGCAGGACCATGGCGGCGCCGAGGCCCTGGACCAGGCGCGAGCCGATCAGCATCGCGGGGCTGACCGAGGCTCCTGCGAACAGGCTCGCCGCCATGAACAGGACGAGTCCCATCGCGAACAACCGCTTGCGGCCGTAGAGGTCGCCGAACCGGCCGACCGTCAGCATGAGGGAGGCGAAGACGAGCGAGTAGATCGCGTTCATCCACTGCGCGCCCGACGAGTCGAGGCCGAGGTCCTCGATGACCACCGGGAGCGCGACGTTGACGATCGTGGCGTCCATGATGACGAGCGAGACACCGAGCGCGAGCGTTCCCATCGCGAACCAGTGCCGGCGTGGGATGGGTGCGGCTTCGGTCACGGTGCGTCTCCTCGGTGGCCCGGCGCGATGAGTGGCCGGGCAGCGACCCGACACACCTGACGGTAACATCCCGACAGCACTGTCGGGAACTGGCCAGACGGCCGCGCGTACGTGACAATGGCACCATGCCCCGCATCGACGCACCGACCGTGGCAGAGCACCACGTCATGCGCCGCGCCGCGATCATCGCTGCCGCGCGCGACCTGCTCGGGACTGCGGGCGCATCTGCGGTCACCCCTGCGGCGGTCGCCGGCCGGTCCGGTCTGGCCCGCACGAGCGTCTATCAGTACTTCCCGTCGACCGGCGCGCTGCTCGCCGCCGCGGTCGAGGCGACCTTCGCCGACTCCAGCGCTGCCCTTGCGGCCGGCGTCGAGCAGGCCGGCGAACCTCGGTCGCGCATCCACGCCTACGTGCGCGACGCGCTGCGCCTCGCAGCGCGGGACCACGGCCCGTTCCACCAGCTCACGCTCTCCGACCTGCCGCCCGAGTGCGTCGCCCGCGTCCGCGAGCTCCACGACGAGCTGGTCGCCCCGCTGCGGTCAGCGGTCGACGCCTTCGGGGTGCGCGACACGACGGTGGTTACCGGGCTCGTGTTCGGTGCCATCTCGGCGGCCGTGCAGCTCGTCGACCACGGGCGTGGCTTGGACGAGACGACGGCGGCGACCCTGAGCTTCATCGACGCGGGGCTCGACGCTGCGCTCTGAGGGATCGCGGAACGAGGTCGCACGCGCTGACGCTGCACGCTGCCTCAGCCGCGACGCTCGTCGCTGAGCAAGTCGCCGGCCGGGTCGCCGAGAAGCCGGCGCAGGCGTGCCTTGCGCAGGTTCTCCCGGACGACCCAGGTGATGTCGGGGTCCGCCTCCCGGCGCAGCGTCGCGAACGCCACGAGACCTCGGGCCGGCTCGGCCGCCACCGCGACGCTCCAGCAGTAGCCGAGCGCCTGCCGCAGCGTCCGCACGTCGGCGTGACGACGCTGGTCCTCGGGCACCGCGAGCAGGCCGGCGGTCGCCGCCGCGCACGCGTCGAGCGCTGCGCCCGCAGTCGTCGGGTCGGTCAGGAGGCGCGGTTCGCAGATGGCCGCGATCGCCGCCCGCTGGACCAACGGCCGCTCGTCCCCGACCCAGTCGGCCACGATCGCCCGCAACCGTCCCGGGTCGGCGTCGCCGAGGCGCTGCAGTGCGATCGCGACTGCCTCCCGGGCTCGCCACGAGGGGTCGCACGCATGCCCGCGCAGCTCGCCAGCGAGCTCGGCGGCACCCTCGGTGAGCAGCCGGCCGAGGCCGACGATGCCGCAGCAGCGCAGGTACTCGTCCGGGTCCGTCGCGAACCGTCGCACGAGGCGGGCGTCGCCCACGTCGCCGAATGCGTCGAGCAGCTCGAGGTTCCCGCGCGGCCCGGGCAGGCCCGAGCGGGCCGTCAGGTATGCCGCGACGCCGTCCGGGGCGAGCGACTGCAGGTCGGCTCGATACCCCTCGCGCCGCGTCACGCGACCAGGCTAGCGGCGCCCTGCCGGCGACGGAGGGGGAATCACTGGACCGGGCAGGCCACACCCGTCGAGTGCACCGGGCAGTAGCCGTTCGGGACCTTGTACAGGTACTGCTGGTGGTACTCCTCGGCGTAGTAGAACGGGCCGGCCTCAGCCGCAGGGCGGATCTCCGTGGTGATCTGGCCGTAGCCGTTGCGGGCGAGCTCGGGGGCGTAGAGCGCGCGCGTGGTCGCTGCCGCCTCGGCCTGCTCCGGCGTCGTCGTGAAGATCGCGGAGCGGTACTGCGTGCCCACGTCGTTGCCCTGCCGGAAGCCCTGCGTCGGGTCGTGCAGTGTCCAGAATGTGCGCAGCAGGTCGGCCGTGGGCAGCACCGTCGGGTCGTAGGCGACCAGGACCGTCTCGGCGTGCCCGGTCATGCCGGTGCACGTCTCGTCGTACGTCGGGTAGGGCGTGAGACCACCCTGGTAGCCGACGGCCGTCGTGACGATCCCGGGAAGCTGCCACATCTCCTTCTCGGCACCCCAGAAGCAGCCGAGCGCGAGGTACAGCACGGCCGTGCCGTCGGGCCACGGGCCGCGCAGCGGGGTCCCGAGGGAGGCGTGCGTCGTCGGGACGGAGTACGCGTAGGCGTCGCGTCCACGCAGGGCGCGCTCGGGCGCCACCATGGTCGATTTTAGTGCAGATCCGAACAGCCAGCCCGCCACGGGACACCCGCCTCTCGACGAGCCCTGGCACGTCCGACTTACCCGGACACGTCCCTGCTCGACGCAGGAGAAACAGCGGGCGGGTGCGCCCTGTTCCCGCATGGGGCCGGCGGACGCATAGCCTGTACGGGTGACTACGCCTCCTGATCTGCCCGGCTCCCACGACTGGTCTGAGGCGGGGTTCTCGACGCGCGCGATCCACGCCGGTCAGGACCCGGACGCCGGGACGGGCGCTGTCGTGCCGCCCATCTACCAGGTGTCGACCTACAAGCAGGACGGCGTCGGCGGGCTGCGTGGCGGCTACGAGTACTCGCGGTCGGCGAACCCGACGCGCGCGGCCCTCGAGGAGGCCCTGCGCGCGGCCGAGGGTGGCGCAGCGGGGTTCGCGTTCTCCTCGGGCCTGGCGGCCGAGGACACGCTGCTGCGCGCGACGCTGCGGCCTGGCGACCACGTCGTCGTGCCGAACGACGCGTACGGCGGCACCTACCGGCTGATCGCGCGTGTGTTCGGGCCGTGGGGGATCGAGCACACGCCGGTCGACCTCACAGACCCGGGCGCCGTGCTCGACGCGATCCAGCCCGGCCGGACCAAGCTCGTGTGGGTCGAGACACCCACGAACCCGATGCTCACGATCGCCGACATCGGTGCGATCTCGGCCCACGCTCGGTCGGCGGGCGCTGTGCTCGCGGTCGACAACACCTTCGCGACGCCGTACCTGCAGCAGCCGATCGCGCTCGGTGCCGACGTCGTCGTCCACTCGACGACCAAGTACATCGGCGGCCACAGCGACGTCGTGGGCGGGGCGCTGGTCGTTGCGGACGGCGCCCAGCTGCCCGTCGGGCTCGACGGGCCGACGGGCGGGACGTCGCTTGCAGACGCCGTCCGGTTCCACCAGAACTCCTCGGGCGCGGTGGCCGGTCCGTTCGACGCGTGGCTCACGCTGCGTGGCCTCAAGACCCTCGCGGTGCGCATGGACCGGCACTGCACCAACGCCGCGGCGGTCGCGGAGTTCCTCGCGGGCCACTCGCGCGTGACTCAGGTGATCTACCCCGGGCTCGAGTCCCACCCGGGCCACGAGCTCGCCGTCCGCCAGCAGCGCGGTTTCGGCGGGATGATCTCGTTCCGGACGGGGAGCGTGGAGAGCGCGCTCGCGGTCTGCGCCGCGACCCGTGTCTTCACGCTCGCCGAGTCGCTCGGGGGCGTCGAGTCGCTCATCGAGCACCCCGCGCGGATGACGCACGGCTCGGTCGCCGGGACCGCGCTCGAGGTGCCCGACGACCTCGTCCGGCTCTCGGTGGGCATCGAGGACGTCGCAGACCTCATCGCTGACCTCGCGCGCGCGCTCGCATGACGGACGACGTCACGGTCCCGCGTGCCATTCGCGTCTCGGCGGCGTGGTCGTGGCGTGTCCTGCTGGTGGCCGTCGCGCTGGCAGCGCTGTTCTGGTTGCTCACCGTGCTCAAGACGGTCGTCGTGCCGGTCGCGATCGCGCTGCTTGTCACGATCGTGCTCACACCGCCCGTCACCTGGCTGCAGCGCCGCGTGCGCCTCCCGCGCGCGGCCGCGTCGGGCGTGGCGCTGCTCGGACTGCTCGCCGTGATCGGGTTGCTGATCGGGCTCGCAGGCAGCTCGATCGTGAGCGGGATCGCCGAGCTGTGGCAGGAGGCCGGTGTGGGCATCGGCAGGGTGACGGACTGGCTCGCCCAGGGCCCCCTGCACCTGTCGACGACTCAGGTCGACGACTACGTCAGCCGGATCGGGTCCTCGATCAGCAAGGACAGCGGCGGCATCGTCTCCGGCGCGCTGTCGGTCACCACGACGGTCGGGCACGTCGCAGCCGGGACGCTCATCGCGATCTTCTGCACGTTCTTCTTCCTGCTCGACGGTCGCGCGATCTGGACCTGGGTCGTCGGGCTCCTGCCGCTGCCTGCGCGCGAGACCGTGCACCAGGCGGGGCGTCGCGCGCTCATCACGCTCGGCGCGTACACGCGCACGCAGGTCCTCGTCGCGTTCGTCGACGCGGTCGGGATCGGCGTCGGCGCCGCGGTCCTGCGCGTCCCGCTCGCCCTGCCGCTCGGCATCATCGTGTTCGTCGGGTCGTTCATCCCGATCGTCGGCGCGGTCCTCAGCGGCTCGATCGCAATCCTCGTTGCGCTCGTCGCGCAGGGACCCGGGGCCGCGGCGCTGATGCTGATCGTCGTGCTCGTGGTCCAGCAGCTCGAGGGCCACGTCATGCAGCCGTTCCTGATGGGGCATGCCGTGTCGATGCACCCGGTCGCGGTCCTGCTCGTCGTCGCCACCGGATCGCTCATGGCCGGCATCGTCGGCGCCCTCTTCGCGGTGCCGGTGGCCGCGGTCCTCAACACCGTGATGCTGTACCTGCACGGGCACGACAAGTTCCCCGCGCTCGGCGACAGGGACCACGTGCGGATCCGCGGCCGAGCCCCGACCGACGTCGAGGAGCTCGCATGAGCTGGCTCGAGGAGGTCCGGGCGGCCGCGGTCCTGCTCGAAGGCGTCGCGACCCGCACACCCGTCCAGGACTCGCGCGCCCTGTCACAGATCGCCGGGGTCGAGGTCTGGCTCAAGTGCGAGAACCTGCAGCGGGCCGGGTCGTTCAAGCTGCGTGGCGCGTACGTGCGGATGGCTCGCCTGACGCAGGCCGAGCGAGACCGGGGTGTCGTCGCCGCGAGCGCCGGCAACCACGCGCAGGGCGTCGCGCTCGCCGCACGGATGCTCGGTATCGACGCGATCGTCTACATGCCGGTCGATGCTGCGCTCCCCAAGCTCGCGGCTACGCGCGACTACGGCGCCGAGGTGCGGCTCGTCGGGGCGAGCGTCGACGAGGCCCTCGTCGCGGCTCACGCCGAGTCCGAGCGCACCGGTGCCGTTCTCATCCACCCGTACGACCACCGAGACGTCGTGGCCGGCCAGGGGACCGTCGCGCTCGAGATCCTCGAGCAGGTGCCCGAGGTCGCGACGATCCTCGTGCCGGTGGGCGGTGGCGGTCTCGCCGCGGGTATCGCGGCGACCGTCGCCGAGCTCCGGCCGGACGTCAAGGTCATCGGTGTGCAGGCAGCCCGGGCGGCCGCCTACCCACCCTCGATCGCGGCGGGACAACCCGTGCGCGCGACCGAGCTGCACACGATGGCGGACGGGATCGCCGTCGGGATGCCCGGCCAGGTGCCGTTCGACGTGATCCAGCAGACCGGCTGCCAGATTCGGACGGTGGGGGAGGAGGACCTATCCCGTGCGCTGCTCCTCGTCGCCGAGCGCGCGAAGCTGCTGGTCGAGCCGTCGGGAGCGGCCGGTGTCGCGGCACTCATGGCGGCCCCCGGCGCCTTCGCCGGCCCGGTCGTGGCGGTCCTGTCGGGTGGCAACATCGACCCGCTCGTGCTGCTGCGCGTCGTGCGCCACGGGCTCGCGGCGGCGGGGCGGTACCTCCAGCTGCGGGTCGTCATCACCGACGCCCCGGGTGCGCTCGCCGGTCTGCTCGCGGCGCTGGCGGCCACCGGCGGCAACGTCGCGCACGTCCAGCACGTACGCACAGGTACCGACATCGCGATCGACGAGGTCGAGATCGAGGTGCAGGTCGAGACGAAGGGGCCCGCGCACTGCACGCAGGTGCTCGAGCAGCTCCGAGCGGCTGGGTTCCGGGTCCAGAACGCCTGACGCCGTCCCGACGACGGACGCCGCCTCGCGCCGAGTGGGCGGAGGCGGCGTCAGGGAGCCGCGGTGCGGGGGCTGCGGTGCGCGGGCTGCGGTGTCGTCAGCCGATGAACGGCTTCGCGCCCGAGATCACCACGGTGATCTCAGTCCCGGTGGGCGTCGTGTAAGTCACGGTGTCGCCGACCGTGCAGCCGTTGATCGCGGCACCGAGCGGGGACGTCGGGGAGAACACGTCGATGTCCGCCGAGCCGGCGATCTCGCGCGAGCCGAGCAGGAACACCAGCTCGTCACCGGCGACCGTCGCCGTCACGACCATGCCGGGCTCGACGACGCCATCGTCGAGCGGAACACCGACCTGAACGTTGCGCAGCTTTACCTTGAGCTCGCGGATGCGCGCCTCCTGCTTGGCCTGCTCCTCGCGGGCGGCGTGGTAGCCGCCGTTCTCCTTGAGGTCGCCCTCGTCGCGGGCCGTCGCGATGCGCTCGGTGACCTCGGCGCGTCCTGCGCCCTCGAGTCGCGCCAGCTCGTCCTTGAGCCTGTCGAAGGCCTCCTGCGTCAACCAGGTGACCTGGGTCGTCTCGCTCACGTTCGCTCCTTCCTTGCACACATCAATCGGCACGCATCTCTCGATGCGCACACGCTCACGCGCGGTCCGTGCTCGGGTGCGCCGCCGTTCCTTCACGGACCGGTGACCTTGCGGTCACGCCGAACCGGGGGCGGCGTTGAATCGAAGAGTCTAGCAAGACTGCACCCGGTCGCGTGAGCGGAACAGCCTTGGCCACCTGGACGATACGGACCGTGCGATCTGGGGTTCGGTGTTCTTCCGGGTGTTCCGGACTCCCGCAGATGGTCCTACCGGCTCCCGACGACCACGCACGTGTCGACCGTGCCCGTGACGGCAAGCTCCGCCGTCGCGACCGGAAGTGTGACGCGCTGCACCCGATCGGTTGCCGGCCCGAGTTCGACCGACGCGATACCCACCTGCGCGAAGCTCCTGCTCAACGCCGTGACGTCGCAACGGACCGTGGCCGTGGTGTCCTTGGTCACCTCGAAGGTCACGTCGATGCGCTCGGGCCCGGCGATCGAGAAGCCGACGTCCTGCCACTGGACCGGGTCGCGCAGTGCGCTCGTCCCGAGCCACACGATCACGACGGCCGCAAGGAGCGCGACGACCGCAGCGGGAACGAGCCAGGCAGGCCGACGCCGCGCCGTGCGATCGGGTCCGTAGCGGCCCGCAGGCGGCTGGATCACGCTCGGCTGGCTCACGGGACGGCTCCTTCGGGTGCGGCGGGGCAGCGGGCCCGGTTCGGTGCGCGCGTCCACGTACGTGGAGCCGTGCGTGCGGCGCGACACGTCAGGGTCGTCCATCACGACAGGCATCGAGCCCTGCATGCGGTGTCCGGCCCTGGCGTGCGGTTTCATTGTCTCTCGTGCCGGGTCGTGCTGTGCCCGGTCTCGATCCACGGGAGGCCTGACGTGACCGGAGAGCGGCTGCGGTTGTTGGCGGTGCACGCGCACCCGGACGACGAGGCGAGCAAGGGCGCCGCGTCGGCCGCGAGGTACGTGTCCGAGGGGGTCGACGTTCTCGTCGTGACCTGTACGGGCGGCGAGCGAGGGGACGTGCTGAACCCCAGCTACCCGCCCGTCACAGGCGGGATCGAGCAGATGCACGAGATCCGTCGCGCAGAGATGGCGGCGTCCGCGCGTGCGATCGGCGTGCAGCACCGGTGGCTCGGCTTCGTGGACTCGGGCCTGCCTGAGGGCGACCCGCTCCCGTCGCTGCCCGACGGCTGCTTTGCGCTCGTCCCGATCGAGGCGGCCTCCGCGCCGCTCGTGGCCGTCATGAGGGACTTCCGGCCGCACGTCGTCACGACGTACGACCCGACGGGCGGCTACCCGCACCCGGACCACGTCATGACCCACCGGGTGTCGGTCGAGGCGTTCGCCGCGGCGGGCGACCCCACCCGGTACCCGGATGCCGGTGAGCCCTGGGCACCGCTCAAGCTGTACTACAACCACGGATTCTCGATGGCGCGCATCCGCGCGGTGCACGAGGCGATGCTCGCCCGGGGTCTCGAATCACCGTTCGGGGAGTGGGTCGAGTCGCGTGCCGCCCGCGAGATGCCTGAGCGTGAGGTCACGACGCACGTCGAGTGCGCCGACTGGTTCGATGCGCGTGACGACGCCCTGCGTGCCCACGCGACGCAGATCGACCCGAACGGGTTCTTCTTCGCCGTGCCACGCGAGCTCGAGCGCGAGGTCTGGCCGCACGAGGAGTATGAGCTCGCGGAGTCCCGCATCCCGACGACGCTGCCCGAGGACGACCTGTTCGCCGGCCTGCGCGAGGCGGTCCGATGAGCGCCGCGTGGGGCGCGCTGGCCGGGGTGTCGGGGCTCGCGGGCGCGGTGACCCCGACGCCGTCCCCGACCGGATCGGCGGCGACGAGCCTCGGTTCCCCGGGGATCACGGGGTTCATCGTGACGTTCGTCCTCGCGGTGGCCCTCATCGGGTTGTTCCTGTCCCTCACCCGCCACCTGCGCATCGTCGACAGGCGCTCCCGTCAGCGCGAGGAGCAGGACGAGGCAGACGCTCCCGCACCGCCGGCTAGCGGCCGTGGCGTCGTCCCGCCCCTGCAGGCCGGGGATGACCAGGCCGGGGATGACCAGGCCGGGGATGACCGGGCCGGGGGCGACGGGGCCGGGCGAAGGTGAGCACCGTCGGCGCGCAAGGCACGGCAGTGCGCGTCACCCTCGGTCAGCTGCGGGTGCACGCCGATCGGGCGACGAACCGCTCCGCGGTCGTCGACGCCTTCGCCGCGGCCGCGCACGAGCACGCAGACCTGCTCGTGCTGCCCGAGTACGCCTCGGCCTACGACCCCCACGGGGTCGGTCCCCAGCACGCCGAGCCGCTGACAGGCCCGTTCGTCGAGACGCTGCGCGCGCAGGCCGCACGCACAGGTGTCGCGGTGATCGCGGGGACCACGCTGCCCGGCGCATCGACGCAGCGGGCCGTCAACGCGGTCGTCGCAGTCGACCCTGCGGGCGAGCTGGTCGGTGTCTACCGCAAGGTGCACCTCTACGACGCGTTCGGCACGCGCGAGTCGGACCGGCTCGAACCCGGACCTCCCGAGGCCCCGCCGCTCGTCCTGGACGTCGGCGGGCTGCGGTTCGGCGTGCTGACCTGCTACGACCTGCGCTTCCCCGAGTCGGCTCGGCGCGCGGTCGATGCCGGCGCCGATGTCCTGGTGGTGCCCGCGGCGTGGGCCGCGGGGGACCGCAAGGAGCTGCACTGGCGATCGCTTGCGGTCGCGCGCGCCATCGAGAACACGTGCGCGGTGGTGGCTGTCGGGCAGGCCGGTCCCGGTGTGGTGGGCTGCTCGCTCGTCGTCGGGCCCGACGGGGTCGTGGACCGC
>JABBOW010000083.1 GCA_012927595.1 Cellulomonas sp. | reverse complement strand
AGGCTCGAGGCGTGACCTCGACCGCGTTCCCCGACCCGACGGGCGGCAGCACGTCCGGCACCCCCTCGGACCTGACGCCCGGCGCCCGTCCCATGGGCGACGTCGTCGACGATGCCGGTGCCGAGCTCGGAGCCGAGGTCCCGGCGGGTGTCGTCCGGCGCTCGGTGCCTGGACTGTCGCCATCGCGGGCCAACGACTTCCTGCGATGCCCGCTCCTGTTCCGTCTGCGCGTGATCGACCGGCTGCCCGAGCCGCCCAGTGCCGCCGCAGCCCGCGGGACCCTCGTGCATGCGGTCCTCGAGCAGCTCTTCGACCTGTCCGCGGGCAACCGGACGCGTGACGCCGCGGTGGGCATGCTTCCGGGCGCGTGGCTGTCGCTCCATACCGAGCAGCCCGCGTACCTCGACCTGTTCGACACCGGGGAGCAGTGGGACGCGTGGTTCGCCAGCGCACGCGACCTGCTGGACACCTACTTCACGCTCGAGGACCCGAACCGCCTCCAGCCCCGCGAGCGCGAGGTGTTCGTCCGCACGCAGCTCGAGGGCGGACCGCAGCTACGCGGGATCATCGACCGCCTCGACGTCGCCGCGGACGGCGCGGTCCGCGTGGTCGACTACAAGACCGGGCGCTCGCCGCGCGCCGGCTACGAGAGCACGGCGCTGTTCCAGATGCGCTTCTACGCCTACGTCCTGTGGCGCGAGCGCGGCGTGCTGCCGACGCTCCTGCAGCTCGAGTACCTGGGCGACGGACAGATCGTGCGGCACGCACCGAGCGAGCCGGAGATGGTCACGTTCGAGAGCCGCGTCCGGTCGATCTGGGCCGGGATCGAGGACTCCGCGCGCCGGGGCGACTGGCGTCCCCGCCCGTCGAAGCTGTGTGACTGGTGCTCGTTCAAGGCGATCTGCCCGGCGTTCGGTGGAGTTCCGCCGACCGTGCCCGTGGGGGCGGTCGAGCTAGCGATCGGCGTCGTTCCGGCCGTTTGTGCTGCTCCCGCCACGGCATAGCCGCAGTCGGGACCGAGCAGTCGCCGTCATGACTGGGCAGGCACCCTCGCGTCGCGCCGGTCGCGCAGGTCGCGCAGGTCGAGCACGTCGCCCGCGGCGATCCGGACGAGCTCTGCGAGTCCGAGGACCTCGAGCGAACGCACGCGGCTCACTCCGACGGGCGCAACGACGGGTACCAGGATCTCGACAGCGATCACACGCGCACCGGCCGACCCCGCGGAGGCGAGCCCGGACGACGAGTCCTCGATCGCGACGCACCGCGAGATGTTCACGCCCAGCCGCTCGGCCGCCGTCAGGTACGGCTCCGGATGTGGCTTGGGATGACGCACCTCGTCCCCGCTCACAACCACGTCGAACACACCCGCCATGCGGGCGAACGGATCGGCGAGCACGCTGAACGAGGAGGTCACCAACGCAAGCGGCACACCTGCGGCAACAAGTGCCGAGAGCAGAGCCTGGGCGCCGGACTGCCACGGCACACCCGATGCGACGCCAGCGGAGACCCGACTGTGCAGGAAGTCGCGGATCTCCTCGTCCCGCAGGTCCACCCCACGCGACCGCAGCACTGCGGTGCACACGGACATGGGCTTGCCGATCATGGCGAGCCCGTCCTCGCGCGTCCAGGTCCCGCCGTGCGCCTCGACGAGCTCGGTCTCCGCTCTCATCCAGTACGGCTCGGTGTCGATGAGCGTGCCGTCCATGTCCCACAGGACCGCAGCAGGCAGCCCGCCCGCGGGCCGTGTGATCTGACCGCGAGACGCAGCGTCAGAGCCGGTCAAGGTGCACTCCTGTCGCCGGCATGCGCCGAGCCGCGCACCGAGCGAGGCTACGCCACGTCCCTCGAGCGGGCCGGTCCGGTCCGCGGCCGGGTGCGGGGCGCCAGCAGGCCACGGCCCCGGCCTGCTGTCCTTCGCGGCCTGCGCGACAGGGGTCGAGGGCGAGTGCCCGCGCGATCGCGACGCGCTGGCGTTGTCCGTCGCTCAACGTCGGCGGGCGGCGACGCACCGCGTCGTTCGGTAGCCGCGCCTGGTCCAGGAGATCGGCCACCCGGTCCCGCTCGGCCTCGCGCGAGACGTTTCCGGCGGTGTGTGGCTCGGCGAGGAAGTCCCCCACGGACATCGACGCGTTCAGCGACGTGTTCGGGTCCTCCGGCCCTGTACCGACCGGGCGCCGAGGTGACCCGCCGGGGCCGTGCCGCTGCTCGCCCGGGCGTGTGCGTCCTAGGCTGACGGGATGACCGAGCAGGCGCACCCGCCGACCGAGCTCCCCCCGAGGGAGACGATCCTGCTTGCCGCCTTCGAGGGCTGGAACGATGCGGGCTCCGCAGCGAGCCAGGCTCTCGAACACCTCCATGAGGTGTGGAGCGCCGAGCAGGTCGACGAGCTGGACCCCGAGGAGTATCACGACTTCCAGGTGAACCGACCGGTGCTCGGCATCGGCCCCGACGGTCGCCGTGAGATCACGTGGCCGACGACGACTGTCGCGGTCGCGACGGCACCACGCTCCGGGCGCCAGGTCGTGCTGGTCCACGGGATCGAGCCGTCGATGCGCTGGCGCCGCTACTGCACCGAGCTGCTCGACATCGCCGCCGGTCTCGGTGTCCGTGCCGTCGTCACTGTCGGTGCGCTCCTCGCGGACGTACCCCACACGCGCCCGATCCCGGTCACCGCGACGAGCGAAGACCCGGCGGTGCGTGAGCTGCTCGGCGTCGATCCGAACACCTACGAGGGACCGACGGGCATCGTCGGCGTTCTGCAGCACGAGGCCGAGGTCCGCGGCATGCGGGCGCTGTCGCTGTGGGCCGCCGTGCCGCACTACGTGGCGCACCCTCCGTCTCCCAAGGCGACGCTCGCGATCCTCACGCGCCTCGAGGGGCTGCTGGGTGAGCCGATCGCGCTCGGCGACCTGCCCGACGACTCGATCGCCTGGCAGGCCGGAGTCGACGAGCTCGCGAGCGAAGACAGCGAGATCGCCGAGTACGTGCACCAGCTCGAGCAGGCGAAGGACACCGCGGATCTGCCCGAGGCGAGCGGTGAGGCAATCGCCCAGGAGTTCGAGCGGTACCTGCGGCGCCGTGACAAGGGCACCGGCGGCTGAGGGCTACTGGCGGCTGAGAGCTACCAGCAGCTCAAGAGCTACCTCGGCCCAGGGCTACAGCCGGACGCCCAGCAGGGCGTTGACCGCACGTGAGACCACTCCCGGCGCGCCGATCACGGTGCTGTCCGTGCCGTCGGCTCGCAGCGCGTCGTCGGCCCAGACGTCGACGGCCGCGAGCGCGGCCGGTGCGTCGAGGTCCGCGCTCAGAGCCGCCCGGACGGCTGCGAGGGTCGCGGTCGCGTCCGGTCCACCGTTCCCGGACACGGCACGCTGCCACCGCTCGAGGCGCGCGCGGGCGAGGTCGAGGTCCGCACCGGTCCAGTCCCAGTCGCTCGCGTAGTGGTGAGAGAGGATCGCGAGCCGAATCGCCATCGGGTTCTCACCCAGTGCACGCAGCCGGGAGACCAGCACGAGATTGCCGCGCGACTTGCTCATCTTCTCGCCGTGGAGCCCCACCAACCCGGCGTGCACGTGGATGCGGGCACCCTGGCCCGCGTCGAGCAGGCGGGCGTGCGACGTGCTCAACTCGTGGTGCGGGAAGCGCAGGTCGGCGCCGCCGCCCTGCACGTCGAACGGCAGACCCAGGCCGTCGCGCGCGATCACGGCGCACTCGATGTGCCAGCCGGGTCGACCGCTGCCGAGCTCCCCGCCGTCCCACGCGGGCTCTCCCGGACGCTCACGGCGCCAGAGGAGCGGATCGAGCGGATCGAGCTTGCCCGCGCGGGCCGGATCGCCGCCGCGCTCGGCGAAGAGCGCGAGCATCTCGTCTCGGTCGAGACCGGCGACGCGACCCAGGTCCGGGTCGACACTGAGATCCGCGTAGATGTCGCCTCGGCCGTGCCCGGCCGCATCCGGCGCCTCGACACGGTACGCAGCGCCGGCCGCGAGGAGGTCGCGCACAGCGTGGGCGACCGCGGGGATCGACTCGACGGCGCCCGTGTAGACATCAGGAGGGACGACGCCGAGGGCTGTCATGTCCTCGGCGAAGAGCGCTGTCTGCTCTATCGCGAGATCGCGCCAGCCGACGCCCGTCGCGAGGGCCCGCTCGAGGAGCGGGTCGTCGACATCGGTGACGTTCGACGCGTACCGCACGCGCTGGCCGGCATCGCGCCATGACCGCACGAGCAGGTCGAAGGCGATGTACGTCGCGGCATGGCCGAGGTGGGTCGCGTCGTACGGCGTGATGCCGCACACATACAGCGTCGCGGCGTCACCGGTCGCCGCGACGACAAGCTCGCCGGTCGACGTGTCCCGGACCCTGACGGGGTCGCCACGTCCGGGGAGCTGAGGGATCTGCGGGCGCGGCCAGGTGAGCACAGCGGCAGCCTAACCGGCCCCAGGCACCCGCCCAGTCCCCGTCCGAGCGCGACCGCACTGGTCGGGACGTCTCGGCGGTTGACCGACGCGCCGCGACCGCTCAGCCTGCGACCGGCGCGGCCCCGACGGCGTCAAGCGCACCCGTGAGCAGGAGCACGACGACGACGAGAGCCAGCACGATCCGGTAGACCACGAACGGGATGAAGCTGTGCGTCGAGATGAGCCGCAGGAACGCGATGATGACGACGTAGCCGACCGCGAAGGCCACGACCGTCGCGATGAGCGTCACACCGAGACCCGGAGTGCCGCCCTTCCCGAAGTCGCCCACGCTCTTGGCGAGCTCGTAGAGCCCCGAGGCGAGCACCGCCGGGACCGCGAGCAGGAACGAGTACCGGGCCGCAGCCTCACGCGTGTAGCCGAGCAGCAGCCCCGCGGTGATGGTGCCGCCTGAGCGCGAGACGCCGGGGATCAGCGCGAGGGACTGGGCGAACCCGAACGCCACGGCGTGGCGGGGCGTCAGCTCGTCGAGGGAGCGGTGTTTCGCTCCCACCCGGTCCGCCCACCCCAGGATCAGGCCGAACACGATCAGCGTGAGGACGATCAGCCACAGGTTGCGGAACGAGCTCTCGATCGAGTTCTTGAACGCGAGCCCCAGCACGACGATGGGGATGCTGCCGAGCGCGATGAACCACGCCATGAGCGCGTCCCGGTCGAGCGGCGCCCCTTCCGGCGCACCCATCCGCGCGCGCAGGTCCGTGCCGTGGTCCCCGCGGACCGCGCGCCACCAGGCCGTGCAGATCCGAGCGATGTCGCGGCGGAAGTACAGCAGAACCGCGGTCTCCGTCCCGATCTGGGTGATCGCGGTGAACGCCGCACCGGGATCGGCCTGGCCGATCAGCTCGCCGACGATGCGCAGGTGCGCGCTCGAGGAGACCGGGAGGAACTCGGTCAGTCCCTGGACGAGCCCGAGGACGATCGCTTCCGCTGCACCCATGCCTGCTGTCACGGATCGAAACGATAGCCGAGCGGGTTGCGCGCCGCAGTCAGGTGTGGAGCGAACGTGCCGGTTAACCTTCGCGTCATGGAACAGCGTCAGCTCGGCCGTACCGGCCTGCGGGTCTCCCACCTCGGCCTGGGCACGCTGACCTGGAGCCGGGACACCGACGAGCACGAGGCCCGCGAGCAGCTGCGGGACTTCGTCGACGCCGGCGGAACGCTGCTCGACACCTCCGCGTCGTACGCCGACGGAGGCGCGGAGGAGGTGATCGGCTCGTTGCTCGGCGACGTCGTCGCGCGCGACGACGGCGTGCTGTGCACCAAGGCCGGAGTGCGGAGCGCGGCGTCGGGCGGCGGCGCGGACGCCTCGCGAGGCGGGCTGCTCAGCACGCTCGACGCGTCGCTGCGCCGGTTGGGCACCGACCACGTCGATCTCTGGCTCGTCCAGGTCCCCGACCCGCACACGCCCCTGTCCGAGACCGTCACGGCACTGCGGCTCGCGGTGACCAGCGGGCGCGCTGCGTACGTCGGGCTGTCGAACCATCCCGGCTGGCAGGTGGCGCGCGCCGCGACGCTCCTCGCCGCCGACGTCGGGCTCGCCGCAGTCGAGGTCGAGTACTCCCTGCTGGAACGCGGCATCGAGCGCGAGGTGCTGCCCGCGGCGGCCGACCTGGGCATCGGCGTGCTGGCCTGGTCACCGCTCGGTCGCGGGGTGCTGACCGGAAAGTACCGCCGCACGATCCCTGCCGACTCGCGCGCCGCGTCCCCGCACCTGGCGGGGTTCGTCCAGCCGTACCTCGGGTCGCAGTCGCTCGCCGTGGTCGAGGCGGTCGCAACCGCCGCGTCAGGACTCGACTGCACGCCGCTCGAGGTCGCACTCGCATGGCTGCGCCTGCGCACGCTGATCACGTCGTCGATCGTCGGGGCACGCACGGCCGCACAGCTGCGCGGGTCGCTCGCCGCCGAGGACGTCGAGCTGCCCGACGAGATCGTGCGGGCGCTCGATGAGATCAGCGCGCCGGAGCTGGGCTACCCCGAACGGCGCTGAGCCTCAGCGGTCCTCGGTCGTCAGCTCGTCGACGAGCACGTCGTCGTCGTACTCGTCGTCCTCGTCGTCGGACTCCTCGGCCTCCCCGCCGTCGGACTCGTCGTCCTCGTCGTCATCCTCCTCGGCGAGGTAGAAGGGGGTGGCCTCGCTGTACACGGTCCCGAGGGCGTCGTCATAGGCCTCGAAGGCGTCCGCGAGCACGTCGTAGGCGTCATCGACCCCCGGGTCGTCCTCGCCCCGACGGGAGGCGACGGCGTTGAAGTGGGCCTCGAGGGCAGCAATCAGGCGGTCCAGGGCGGCGCGCGGGTCGACGGTCATGGCATGACGGTATCGCCGCACCGTGCACAATGGCACTGCAAACGGCCTGACGGCGCCCGCTCCGCCCGGTCTGTGGCGAGATCGGACGGTGACGAGTGACAGAGACAGCAGCGGTGCGGAGCCTGTGGGGCGACCCGGGCGCGCAGAGTCCGCAGTATGAGTTCCGGGTGCTGAGCATCCCGCGGTCCACGAGCCAGGGCGACGCCAGCAGACGGTTGACCGAAGAGGCCGAGTACGGCCGCTGGGAGCTCGCCCGCGTCGTGCTGTACGTCGGAGGCGAGCGCAAGGTGACCCTGCGCCGCAAGATCATCCGGGTGCGCAGCACGCTCGACTACACGATCGGCTGACCTCAGCAGCTCCGCAGGAGGCGGTCGAGGACGCGCACGCCGAAACGGAGCGCGTCGACCGGGACGCGTTCGTCGACGCCGTGGAACATCCCGGCGAAGTCGAGCTCGGCGGGCAGGCGCAGCGGTGCGAAGCCGTAGCCGGCGATGCCGAGGCGTGACAGCGACTTGTTGTCCGTCCCGGCCGAGAGCATGTACGGCAGGACCACCGCACCCGGGTCCTCGGCGACCAGCGCTCCGACCATGGCGTCCACGAGCCTGCCCGAGAACGGGACCTCGAGGGCCACGTCACGGTGGATGTGCTCCAGGGCCACGTCCGGACCGGCGAGCCTGGCAAGGGTCGCGAGGAACTCGTCCTCCTGCCCTGGCAGGAACCGGCCGTCGACCGTCGCCTCGGCGTGGCCGGGGATGACGTTGGCCTTGTACCCGGACGCGAGGCCGCTGGGGTTCGCGGTGTTGCGGGTCGTCGCCCCCACGAACCGTGACGCCGACCCGAGTGCCGCGAGGATCGCGTCGATCGTGTGCTCGTCCTCGGGATCGAACGTCAGGCCCACGAGGTCGGCGACGCCCTGCAGCAGCGTGCGCACTGTCGGGCTGAGCGAGAGCGGCCACGGGTGCTGCCCGATGCGCCCGACCGCAGCGGCGAGGTGCGTGACGGCGTTGTCCGTGTTGATCTGGCTGCCGTGCCCCGCCCGGCCGTCCGCCACGAGCCGGAGCCATCCGATGCCCTTCTCGGCGGTCTGCAGCAGGTACGCGCGGCGACCGCCTAGGTCCACCGAGAAGCCGCCGACCTCGCTGATCGCTTCCGTCGCGCCGGCGAACAGCTCGGAGCGGTGATCGACCGCCCACCTGGCGCCCTTGGCGCCGCCGGCCTCCTCGTCGGCGAAGAACGCCACCACCACGTCGCGCGACGGCTTGCGACCCTCGCGGACCATCTGGCGCACGACCGCCAGGATCATCGCGTCCATGTCCTTCATGTCGACCGCTCCGCGGCCCCACACCCGGCCGTCGCGCAGCTCCCCGGCGAACGGGTCGACCTGCCAGTCGGGCGCATGGGCCGGCACGACGTCGAGGTGACCGTGCAGGACGAGCGCGGCCCGGCCGGGGTCCGCACCCTCGAGCCGCACCACGACATTGGCCCGGCCCGGCTCACTCTCGAAGAGCTCCGGCTCGAGGCCGACGTCAGTCAGCAGCCCCATCACGTGCTCGGCCGCCGCGCGCTCCCCTGGTCCCGAGCCGTCGCCGTAGTTCGAGGTGTCGATCCGGATCAGGTCCTGGCAGAGGCCGACGACCTCGTCCTCGGCGGCGCTGGACCTTGGCGGGTCGACAGCGGCGAGCCCGGCGCGGGCGGCGGACGACGGACGGGCGGGGCCGGTGGACATGGCGATCACCGTACCCGCCGCTCAGCCCTCGGTCGTGGCCGCCTGCAGACCGCGGCGCGCCAGCAGCGGGCCGATCTCGGGGTCACGTCCCCGCAGGTCGCGGAATGCCCCCATCGGGTCGGTCGACCCCCCACGCGCCAGCAGCCGACGCCTGAACTCCTCTCCGTTCGCCCGCGACAGCCCGCCCTGCTCACGGAACCACTCCACGGTGTCCGCATCGAGCACCTCAGACCAGATGTAGGAGTAGTACCCGGCCGAGTAGCCGCCCGCGAAGATGTGGTTGAAGTACGCCGTCCGGTATCGCGGAGGTACGGGTCCGAAGGCGATCCCAGCCCGCTCGAGCGCTGCGGCCTCGAAGGCCTCAACCTCGGCCGGGTCGGTCGGGACCTCGTCGGGAGCGAGCCGGTGCCAGGTCTGGTCCAGGAGTGCGGCGGCGAGGTACTCGGTCGTGGCGAAGCCTTCGCCGTCCTGACGGGCGGCGAGCAGCGTGTCGACCCACTCGGGCGGCATCGGCTCGCCCGTCACGTGGTGGACGGCGTACGAACGCAGGATCGCCGGGTCCCACGCCCACATCTCATTGACCTGCGAGGGGTACTCGACGAAGTCGCGCGGCACCTCGGTGCCCGACTGCGAGGGGTAGCGCACGTCCGAGAACAGGCCGTGGAGCGCGTGGCCGAACTCGTGGAACAGCGTGATGACCTCATCCCACGACAGGAGCGGCGGCTCACCCGGCGGCGGCTTGGGGATGTTGAGGTTGTTCACGACGACGGGGCGCTCGTCGAGCAGGTCGGACTGGTCGACCAGCGTGTTCATCCATGCGCCGCCCCGCTTCGACTCGCGCGTCCAGTAGTCGCCGAGGAACAGCCCGAGTCCGGTCCCGTCCTCCTCGTGGACCTCGAAGACGCGGACGTCCGGGTGGTAGCCGACAAGGTCCGGACGAGGGCTGAACGTCAGGCCGTAGAGCTCACGGGCTGCCGCGAAGACGCCGTCACGCAGGACCCGGTCGAGCTCGAGGTACGGGCGCAGGAGGGCATCGTCGAGAGAGTGCCTCTCGCTGCGGACGCGCTCGGCGTAGTAGGCCCAGTCCCACGCCTCGAGCCCCGCACCCAGCTCATCACGCTCGAGCGCGCGCTGCAGGTCGGCAGCCTCCCCACGGGCGTTCGCGACAGCGGCGGGCGCGAGGCGACCGAGGAACTCCTCGACCGCATCAGCGGTCCGCGCGGTAGCGTCGGCCGCCACGTACCCGGCGTGGTGCGGGTACCCGAGCAGCTGCGCCCGCTCGGCGCGCAGGCGTGCGAGCGCCAGGACGGTCCCGCGGGTGTCGTGGTCGTCGCCGCCCGATCCCCGCGTGACCGAGGCGGTGTGCACGCGCTCACGCAGCCCGCGGTCCCGCAGTGCGGCGAGCACTCCCTGCTGCGTGGGCAGCTGGAGCTCGATCAGCCACTGCCCTTCGTGCCCGCGCTCGGTCGCGGCCAGAGCGGCGGCGGCGCGGGCGTCAGACGGCATCCCGTCGAGCTCGGCCGCGTCGGTCACCAAGACCGCTGAGGCGTTCGCGCCCGCGAGGATCTCGCGGCCGAACACCGTCTCGAGCGACGTGATCGCGGCGTTCAGCTCCCGCAGCCGCTCCTGCGCTCCGGCATCGAGCGCGATGCCGGAGCGCAGGAACGCGATGCGCAAGCGGTGCAGCAACCAGGCGGTGTCGGGCGCCAGTTCGAAGTCACCCGCCTGTGCTGCGGCGTGCAGCGCCTCGAGACGCGCGAACAGCCGAGCGTCCTGATGGATGGCGTCGTGGTGCCCCGCTAGCAGCGGGGCGACCTGCTCCTCGATCCGCTCCAGCGCCACGGTCGCATCCGCGCTGGACTGGTTGAAGAACGCCGTCGCGACGCGGTGGAGCAGACGCCCCGACCGCTCGAGGAGGTCGAGCGTGTTCTGCGGCGTGGCCGGCTCCGGGTTCGTCGCGATGGCCTCGATCTCGGCGCGCTGCTCGGCCATGCCCGCCAGCAGCGCCGGCAGGTAGTGCTCGTCACGGATCACGCGGAAGTCCGGCAGTCCGTACGGCAACGTCGACGGGGTCGCGAACGGGTTGGCCGGGTCGAGGGCGCTGGTCGTCATGACCTCATCATCCCCGACCGTGGGATGGCGCCTGCTCGATCCGCCGGTCGCGACGGTCCCGGCTCAGCCCTCGAAGTCCACGCCGCTCGGCCGGGCGTCCGTCGCGAGCAGTGTGCCGACCCACGCGTCCCAGCGCCCGTCGCGCTGCACGGCAGACCCCGGATGTGACCCTCGATATGGAACCCCGCGCGCTCGGCGACCCGCCTCGAGGGCACGTTGCGGGTGAACCCGGTCCAGCTCAACCGGTCCAGCTCAACGGGTCGAACCCGAGCCGCTCGGGATCGAACGCCAGATCGATCACACCGTCCAGCAGGTCGCTCGACGCATCGCGCACCTCCCACGTGAGGCTCGTCCGGGACGCCCCGCCCGCTGGGACGACCTGCCCGACGAACGCCTCGCCGTCGGCGCGCCCGTCAGGGCTGGGTACGGTGGTGAACTCCTGGATCGCTGGGTCTTGGCACGGCGCCGCGATCGCCTCGATGTCACGCGCGTCGGGCGAGCGCAGGTGGACGACGCCATCGGTCAGCTCGATCAGCTCCGCGCATCGCGGTCGCACGTCCGCCTCTGGGTCGTCACCGGGTTTCGCCCGACTCGCTCAGGCGGGCGCCAGAACCTCCTCGACCGACGTCGCGGTGTAGCCGTGCGACTCGGCGACCGCGGAGCTGCACAGGTGGCCGGCGTGGGTCATCAGACCGCGCGCCAGTGCGGCGTCGGCCCGGAGCGCACCCACCCAGCCGCGGGCGGCCAGGGCCGTCAGGTAGGGAAGGGTCGCGTTCGTCAGCGCGCGGGTCGAGGTCACCGGAACGGCGCCCGGCATGTTGGCCACGCAGTAGAACACCGAGCCGTGGACGGTGAACGTCGGGTCGTCGTGCGTCGTCGGGTGCGTGGACTCGAAGCAGCCCCCCTGGTCCACGGCGATGTCGACGAGCACCGACCCGGGACGCATCGTGGCGACGAGGTCGTCCGTCACGAGCTTCGGGGCACGCGCGCCCGGCACGAGCACCGCACCGATGACGAGGTCGGCGTCGGCCACCTCCTGCCGGAGCGTGTACGCGTTCGATGCGAGCGTCCGGACGGTCCCGCCGAACGCCACGTCGAGCTCACGCAGCCGCTGCACGGACAGGTCGAGGACAGTCACGTGCGCACGCATCCCGACGGCGATCTCTGCAGCGTGCAGGCCCGCGACTCCGCCGCCGAGCACGACGACCTTGGCGGCATCGACACCCGGCACTCCCCCGAGCAGCCGCCCCGAGCCGCCCTCGTTCTTCATCAGGTGGTAGGCGCCGACCTGAGCCGACAGACGCCCGGCGACCTCGCTCATCGGTGCGAGCAGCGGGAGCGAACCGTCCGCGACCTGGACCGTCTCGTAGGCGATCGACGTCACCCCCGAGGCGAGCAGGGCATCGGTGCCGGGACGGTCCGCGGCGAGGTGCAGGTATGTGAACAGCACGAGGTCCTTGCGGAGGAACCCGTACTCTGACGCGATCGGCTCCTTGACCTTGCAGACGAGATCGGCACCCGCCCACGTCTCATCCGCCGTGGAGACGATGCGCGCACCGGCTGCGGCGTACTCGGAGTCCGAGATCGCCGAGCCCTCGCCGGCACCCGCCTGGACGAGGACGTCGTGACCTGCGGCGACGAGCTGGTGCACGCCCGCCGGGGTGATGGCAACGCGGTACTCGCGGTTCTTGATCTCGCTGGGGATCCCGACCCTCATGACGACTCCTGGGTTGTTCGGCCACCGGGGCTACGGACGTGTGGCATTGGTCACGTCTCATGCTCAGCGTGAACTTTCTAGGTTTCCTGCGGATGACGACCACATCTGCTGCGGTACATTCACCCGATGGCCGAACAATCTTCGCCACCTCCGGCTGACCGGCGGGATGCGCCGAACGATCTGCGAGCCGACCGCGGCTGCCGACTGCCGCTCGACGACGTCGACAGACGCCTTCTCGCGCTGCTGGAGCGTGACGGGCGCATGGCCAACAACGCATTGGCGGAGGCCGTGGGGATAGCGCCGTCGACCTGCCTGGCGCGCGTGCGCCTCCTGCGCGAGTCCGGCGTCATCCGGGGCTTCCACGCGGACATCGACCCGGCCGCGCTGGGCCGCGGCCTGCGCGCCATGGTCGCTGTCAGGATGCAGCCTGGCTCGCGTCAACAGCTCGCCGCCTTCGCCCGACACATCGCCGCACGGCCCGAGATCCTCGACGTGTACTTCCTCGCCGGCGCTGATGACTTCCTCGTGCACGTCGCGGTCCGCGATACCGAAGCGCTCCGGGCGTTCGTCGTCGACCAGCTCAGCGCGCGTCCCGAGGTCGCTGTCACCCAGACCAGCCTCATCTTCGAGCACATGACGCCCGGAGGCTCCACACGCGGCTGAGCTCAGACCCCGTGATCAGGCGCCGGCCGCCCCGGGCGCCGCGTGCAGCCCGTCCCGCAGCGCGAGCAACCCGGCCCCGAACCGCGCCACGTCCTCGAGTGCCAGCGTCCCGGGGATCCGTGTCGGCAGGACCGGCACGCCTCCACCCAGCACGACGGGAACCACACCGGCCCAGAGCTCGACATCGTGCCCGCAGCCACCGACATCGCGCGCTCAGCCGACGAGCGACGCCCACACGGCAGCGCCCCGCAGCTCCCTGTTGGCGAGCGCGAGATCACCGAGCTCGGCCCACGTCCACAGCGCCTGCTCGCAGGCCCTCGCCACGGACCACGCAGCGATGCGCTGAGCGTCGAGGCCCGTACGGTCTGCGAGGAGCGCGAGCCGCGGGCGCAGGACGTCAGCCGAGCCGGCGCGGCGGAACGGGTCGTCGACCTGGCTGAGCAACGGCCACAGGTCGTAGGTGGGGTCGCCGTGCATCGGCTTTGGGTCGATGACGACCCAACGGCCGTCGGTCGCACTCAGCAGGTTCCCGGGGTTGAAGTCACCGTGGAGGACGACGTCCCGCTCGGCGGACGTCGGCAGGTCGCGCAGGGAGGTCACAGCCAGCGCGAGCAGCCCGGGGTCGAGGTCCAGGTCGCCCTCGACGGCCGCGCGCGAGGCGCGGTCGGCCAGGAGGTCGGCCCAGCCTCGGCACACCTCGAGGACCGACGGCAGGGCAGCCTGGAGGTCGTCGGGCGCGAAGGAGCGCCGGTCCGCCTGCGGGCCGCACAGGTCTCGGTGGACGTCAGCTCCGGCTGCCAGGCGCTCGGCGGCGGTCGCGTCCCAAGCCGTCATCGGTGTGCCCGGCCGGACACGCTCGAGCAGGAGCGCCCAGTCCTCGGGTGCGTCATCGAGCAGACGCACGGCACCTCGGCCGTCCCAGGCGCGCAGCGCGTGAGCCTCGTGCCGTGCCTCGTCGTGCGGGAACACGATCTTGAGGACCGCATCGCGGCCACCCAGAGCAGTGCTGGGCGCGCACCACGAGGCGTAACCGGTGCGAAACGGCTCGCCGAGCTCAAGGCCCCAGCGCTCTACGGCCCGGTCCACGAGCTCCGGGAGCTGGTCTATCCAGGCTGCTCCACCTGCGGAGCGGCCGATGCCGTCGCGCAGGATCGCCGGGACGTCCACCTCGACCGGTCGCACGGGTTCAGCCCTTCGTCGGATCATCGGACCTGCGGGGTGCGGCAGACATCCGGGACAGCCGACCTCTGGGTACAGCAACGGCCCCGGACTCCGGCGTAGTCGCCTGGTATCCGGGGCCGTCGGCCGCCGTCAGCATCTTTACGTCACCGTCCATCGCGCTCGCTTGTTCTCAACACGCGCGACTTGAACCGCCCCAGGCCTTGCTTCGGGGCTGTCGGCCACGAGCCACTCGGACCGCGTCCGTCCATCCCTCGTGAGGGAAACGTACTCCGCGTCCGAGCCGATCCTTCGCGGGGGGATGCTGACACCACCACGCAGATCGGGAACTCTTGAACTTGCACTGCTCACCGTACAGACTACACGAAGCATTCCGCGCCTCGCGCCACCCTTCACCTCAGGCGGACTCGTTCACCTAGGCGCGGAACCACAGCCGTCACGTCGAGCTTCCCAGGGATCCGGTCCGCGAGGGCCTCGGTCGACCTCTGCTCGCCCTACGCGACGTCAACCGTCTCGGGCGGTTCCGGCATCTCGTGGAGCCACGCGACGAGCACGTACGCATCGGCGTGGACGGAGAACTCCACGTCGGCGACGATCTCGGCCCGCACAGGGACGTGCTGCGCTTGCATCCGGTCAGGGCGCTCAAGATCTCGAGGCTGCGCGAGGACCGCCGCTACGAGCGCGTCGTTGCCTGCCAGCTCGGGATCGAGGACCTCGACCAGCTGCTGGTCCAGAGCCAGCCCGCGCAGGCCTTGCGCGATGCCGCGAAACGCGCGGCGCCTGGTCGTGGGCAGCCGCGGGCTGGGCGGCGTCGCCCGCATGCTGCTCGGCTCGGTGAGCCACAACCTCGTGCTGCACCCGCCGTGCCCCCGTGCTCGTCATGCGCACCGGACGGACGCGTCAGGCGACCGCCCCGGGGACGCGCTCGTCGGGCGCGCCCGCGCGGGCCGTCGCGGCGTCGGAACGCGGACCCCACGTCGGCGCCGCCGGCTTGGCGAAGAACAGCACGACGACCGCACCCACGACCGCGGCGCAGGCCGGCAGGACGAGGGACTGCGCCATGGCGGACGTGAAGCCTGCATGCAGGAGAGGCGGCAGTGCCCTCGCCGCGGAGAACCCCCCGGTCGACGCCGCGCCGCCTGAGCTGGGGAGCTCTGCGGCGAGCCGGGCCTGCATCAGCGCGGCGATGGAGGCGCTCCCCAGAACGGCTCCGACCTGCCGCGTCGTGTTGTAGACGCCGGAGCCCGCGCCTGCCTGCTGGCGTGGGAGGTTGCGGGTCGCTGTCGTCGAGATCGGCCCCCAGATGCACGCATTCGCGAGGCCGAGCACCGCTCCCGGCAGTAGCAGCAGGGCGACCGCTGTGTCCGGAGTGAGCAGTGCCGCGTACCAGAACAGCCCGAGCGAGAGCAGCAGCAGCCCGGCGAAGGCCACGTAGCGCGGGTTGACTCGGTCGATGAGCTTGCCGACGAAGGGTGCCAGGACACCGGAGATCACCGCCGTCGGCGCGAGCATCAGCGCTGACTGCGTCGGGGTGAGTCCGCGCACGATCTGGAAGTAGAAGACCAGCGGCAACGACATGCTCGTGACCGTGAACCCGACCGCCGAGATCGCGCCGTTCGCCAGCGAGAAGTTGCGGTCACGGAACAGGGCCAGCGGCAGCAGGGGCTCGCCCGTGTTGCGCGCCTGCCAGACGATGAAGCCGATCAGGACCACGAGACCTGCGACGATCAGCGACCACACCGAGATCGGCCCCGTGATCGTGCCCCAGTCGTATGACGCGCCCTCCTGGATGCCGAAGACGAGCAAGAGCATGCCGACGGCGCTCAGCACGACACCCGGGATGTCGAACCGGTGCGGATGGGTGGCGAGCGTCGGCACCAGGCGCCAGGCCAGCACGAACGCGACGATGCCGATCGGCACGTTGATGAAGAAGATCCACTCCCAGCCGAGGCTGTCGACGAGGACACCGCCCAGGATGGGCCCGACGAGAGTCGCGACCCCGGCGACCGCGCCCCACAGCCCCATCGCCGCACCTCGGCGGTCCGGCGGGAAGATGCGGGTGATCACCGCCATCGTCTGGGGCGTCATGAGCGCCGCACCGAGGCCCTGCACGACGCGCGCGACGATGAGCGCCGTGATCGCACCGGACAGGCCGCACCACGCCGATGCCGCGGTGAAGACCACGAGACCGGCCAGGTAGAGGTTCTTCGGGCCGAACCGGTCACCCAGGCGGCCGGTGATCAGGAGCGGGACCGCATAGGCCAGCAGGTAGGCGCTCGTGACCCAGATGACGTCGTTGATCCCGGCGTGGAGCCCCGCCATGATCGCCGGGTTGGCAACCGAGACGATCGTCGTGTCAATCAGGATCATGAAGAACCCGATGACGAGCGACCAGAGCGCAGGCCAGGGCTTGGAGACGTTGTCCATGAACGGCCTTTCGCTGAGGGCGACCTGAGACACCGCGACGAGGTCCACGAGCCGAACCCGCGGGGCGTTCATCCTCCCACTGCCCCACGCGTCGGCCATGCCTCCGCTACGGCCCGGCCGGGTTCCCTTCCACGACCCGGGTCTCCGGCATCGCCAGGGTCGTCACGAACGCGAGGCCGGACACCGCCGCCGTCGCGAGGAACGCCACCTCGAACGACGCGGCGTCGGCGAGCACGCCGGCGACGAGCGGGCCGATGAAAGCACCGGCGTCCGACGCCATCTGGAAGCCCGCGACGGGCGCGCCACCCCTTCCGCCGATGACGTCGCCGACGACGGCTGCCGTGGACACGCCGAGCAGCGCCGAGCCGGTGCCGTACAGAGCCATCCCGACCAGAAAGAGCGGTGCGTTCCCGGCGAGCGCCATCGTGACACCCGCGGCGAGCGCGAAGGCAGCGCCGGCGCGGAGGAACGGCCGGCGCCCGAGGGTGTCCACCAGCCGACCGGCCGGGACGAGGACCAGCGCCTGAACCACGGCCGACAGCACCAGTCCCGCGCCGGTCCAGGACGACCCGAGGCGCAGGCCCTCGACGACGAAGAGCGGGACGAGCGACGCGCGGACACCGAAGATCGCCCAGCCGACCGCGAAGTTGTTGACCACGGCGGCCCGGTACGCCGAGCTGCGCAGCGCGGTGCCGAGCGAGGTCGGGAGGTGATCGGCGGTGCCCGCCGCGCGCTCGTGCTCGGTCAGTGCCGTGCGGGCGAGGAAGACAGTCGCCACGGCACCGGCCACCAGCAGCGTTCCCGCGTACACGACGAAGGGCGCGCGGAGGGACCATGCCGTCAAGGGGCCACCGAACGCAGGACCGGCGATGCCGCCGAGGAGGAAGCCGGTCTGGTAGACGCCGGTGGCCCTGCCGCGCTCGTGGGGGGCGACCACGCGCAAGAGCAGCGCGAACGACGACACCGTGAACATCGCCGAACCGAAGCCGCCTACGCCGCGCAGCACCAGCAGCTGGACGTAGCTGCTCGACAACCCCGCCAGCAGGCTGGACACCCCGACGATGCCGATCCCGCTCGCCAGCACGAGCCGTTCGCCAAGGCGGTTGACCAACCGACCGGCCACTGGCGCCGAGGCGAAGCGCACCAGCGCGAACACCGAGATGACGGCTCCAGCCGCGAAGTTGCTGACGCCGAAGTCCTTGGCGAACAGAGGGATCGCCGGGGCGACGATCCCGAATCCGAGCGCCACCGAGAACGCGACCGCGGTGAGCACAGCCACCTCAGGCGGCAACGAGCCGAAGGGGTTGCGGGCAGACCCGGCCGGCTGGCTCACGGTTGCCCCACGACGACGCCTGTACGGTGCTCTCAGGACGGGTCGGCCAGGCGCCGGCGGTGGAGCTCGGTGGTGAGCGAGTGGATCTCGCGGGTGATGTCGGTGTTCGTCTCCAGCTCCAGCTCCTGCTCGACGAAGTCGTGGTCCGCCTTCGCCTGCTGGAACGCTGACTGGCGGTTCTGGCCGATCATGACGAAGGTCGACAGGAAGATCGCCTCGAGGGAGACGACCAGCGTCAGCGTCGGCCACGGGATCTTCTCGATCGCCAGCATCCAGGCGGCGAAGACCACGGCGTGCAGGTAGAGGAAGGTCATCGATCCCGCGAACGCCGTGATCTTGTCCGCGATCCTCAGCTGAAGGTCCTCGGCTCGACGGTTGGCCAACGCCGAGACGACGGGATGATGCGCCGGCGGAGCCTGGGTGGTGGTGGTCATCGGAGCCTCCGGGGTCATCGCGCGACCGGTTCGCGCGGGCACAGATCGTGCGCCGACCATCATGCCGGTGCCGGAGTCGTAGCCTGTGCGACGAGGCCGACGATCTGCTCGCGAGTGTGAGATGCTCTGTGCGTCGAATCCGTTCGCGGTTCTCGACGCACTTGAGGCCCGGTTGATCCCGCCAGATCCCGGGCCTTTCGTGTGTCCGCGTCAGGTGGGAGCTTCACCGTCACCCCGAGCCCCTCGGGAACGTCGGTCGCCTCGCTGAGCCGACACCGGCGGCACGCCCCCGGCCGACACGGGCCCGCCTCGCAACACTCGCTGAGGGAGGCGGCATGAACGACGGCACCAACGTCACCGATGAGGGCGTCGAGGGCAACAGCTGACTCACCGGCACGATCGGCCTTCTCTTGCTGCTGCTGCTCTTCGCCGAGGGACTCACGATCCTCAGTATCCGCGGCGCGATCACGTTCCGCGTGTTCATCGGGCTGCTCCTCGTCCCGCCGATCGCGCTCAAGGTCGTGACGACGACGTACCGGTTCGCCCGCTACTACGCCGAGGCGCGACCGTATGTCCGCCGTGGGCCGCCGCACCCGCTGCTGCGGCTCGTCGGCCCGCTGCTCATCGTGACGACCGTCGTGCCGCTCGGCTCGGGGATCTGGCTGCTGTCGGTCGGGCCTGAGAAGGCCGGCCTGCTGCTGACCGTCCACGAGGGCGGCTTCGTCGTGCGGTTCGGACTGACTGCGATGCACGTGGTCGGCCACCTGCGCGAGAGTGTCGTGCTGGCAGCGAAGGACTGGCGGCGCGCAACCCTGCGGCGCAGTGTCCGCGGTCGCGGTGCCAGGGCCGGCGCGGTCGCTCTGAGCCTCGTCGCAGGGGTCGCACTGGGCGCTCTGGTGACCCCGACGGCGACGGCGTGGAGCGGACATCGGGTGAGCATCGACGGCCACCTATGACCCCGGGCCATCCACGCGCCCGGCAGTCGGGCTCAGTCTCGGCGACGTCGCGCCGCGTGGGACCTAGCGCCCTGAACTGCAGGAACGCGCCCGAACGATTGCGGGCAAGGAGGAGCCGAGCGGGCTCGCCAGGTGGACTGGCGCCATCTCCTGCCGGCGGGTCCGTCCGAGCAGCGAGTGTGAGCTGTCCGGCCGGTAGAGGATCAGCAGGCCGCCTGGCTGAGACGGTTGAGCCCGTGACGATGACAGAGTCGGCCGGGCCGAGGGCCAGGGGCAGCAGCTGGCCCGGCTGGTCGACCAGGCCAGGGTGCGGGCCATCGATCTGATCGGGCCGGGTCGGTTGCTCACTGGCCTGACCAAGCAGGTGCCGGAGACGTCCCACCTCGGTGCGGAGATTCTCAATGATCGACGAGACGCGCACACTTCGGCCATGAGATCAGAGTCGAGGAGGCAGGATGACGGCATGTTCGACTCCCTCACGACGGACGGGCTTCATGAAGGGGCGTGACTCCGGCAATCTGGCCGGATTGCACCTCGTGCGGATGGCCGGAGGGTTTGGCGTCGTCGCCACCGCCGGGATCGCCCTTTCCGTCCTGATCGCCCTTGTGACCGTGCTCCAGCCCTTCCACGTGAGGGTGCCTCCCTCCTTCCCGGCGAAGCGCGCGGCGTGCACTAGTAGTGCGATGCAGATCGTCGCGCACGCGGACGACGACCTCATCTTCCAAAGCCCCGACGTGCTCCACGACGTCGAGGCCGGTCGCTGCGTTCGGACGGTCTACGTCACCGCGGGCGACGCCGCGAAAGACGACCTCTACTGGAAGGGCCGCGAAGAAGGGAGCCGCGCTGCGTACGCGCACATGGCTGGTGTCCCCAACATCTGGACGACCGCCGACGCAGGCGTGCCCGGGCGGTCGATCCAGCTGGAGACCCTGGTCGGCGCTCCCGGTATCTCGATCGTGTCGATGCGGCTGCCGGACGGGAGCCGGGCCGGGGCGGGAATGCTCGTGCACCACTTCGAGAGCCTCAGGCGGCTCTGGGACGGCGCGATCACGTCGATCAGCACCGTGGATGGTTCGGCGACCTACACCGGCACCTCGCTCCGAGAGACCCTCGCCGAGCTCATGACCACCTTCGCCCCGACGACGGTGCGCACCCAGGACTGGACGATCCCGTTCGGGACCGGCGACCACGCCGACCACATCGCCACCGCGCTGTTCGTGCAACAGGCGAACCGCGACTTCCGCACGGCCCACACGATCTACGCCTACGGCGGCTATCCGACCTGGACGCGTCGGCCGAACGTCTTCGGTGCGGACCTCGAGGAGAAGCGGAACGCCTTCCGGGCCTATGCGGCCCACGACTCGATGATCTGCCTAAGTCTGTGGTGCCTGGACGACCTCGCATGGTCGTCGCGGTTGGGTCGCCAGTACGTGACCGCAAGTGAGTCGACCGGGAACCCAGCACGAGGACCGGGTGTCAAGGTCACGGCCGCGTCCGAGAACGCCGCGTCCGGCCAGACGGCGGGCAGGGCGGTCGACGGTGTCGCCCTCGGCTACCCGATCGATGACACCACAGGTGGGCCACCTTCGGCGGCACCAGAGGGGGCTGGATCCAGCTGGACTATCCCGCTTCGACGACGGTCAACGGCGCGGTAGTCATTGACCGACCCCCTCTCCTGGACCAGGTTACGGGCGCGACGCTCGTCTTCTCGGACGGCAGCACGGTCTCGACGGGAGCGCTCGCGAACAACAGTTCCCCGGCGACCATCAGCTTCCCGGCCCGCACGACGACGAGCCCGGCTGCTCATGACCTCAGTCAGTGCCACCCCCAAGAACATCGGCGTCGCCGAGTTCGAGACCTACACCACCATGCCGACCGCCGAGGAGCCGACGGGCACAGCTATACGATGACCATCGGGGCGGTGAGCACCGGGACGTCACCCGCCTGCCCCGGCTGGTCACGGCGGATGCCGAGGCCCGCGCGGTCGGTCTCGAGCCCGGAACCAGCCGTTGCTCCTGCCGGTCCTCCGCGTGCTCCCTCGGAGTTCAGTCGGTGCTCCGTCGGCGGCTTGCCGGGGCAAAGCGAAGGGCCCCCGACCCGCGTCTGCGCAGTTCAGGGACCCTAAGTCGCTGTCTCAACGAGTGTCCGGAGGGGGACTTGAACCCCCACGCCCTTTCGGGCACTAGCACCTCAAGCTAGCGCGTCTGCCATTCCGCCACCCGGACGGGTGGACCAGACCAGTCGGTCAGGCAGTGCTCAACACTGCCCTGTCGCCCTGTCAGGTGCGGCGGTAAAGGTAGCACGGTGTCGCTCCCGGACAGGAATTCGCGCGACAGGGCAGACTTGTCGCCATGACGGATCCGGACAACCAGGCCGACAGGTCGGCGGCGGCGCTGCGGCACCTGGCGGGGGCTAGCCCGGCGGCGCGGAAGGTCGCCGGCGCGCGACGCAACCCGTCAGTCGTCGGGTACGAGCAGACCGCCCCGAAGTGGCTGCGTGAGATGGCAGGCGCGTCCTGGCGGCTGCTCGTCGTCGTCGCCGCGATCGCCGTCGTGTTCTACGCGACCTCGCGCGTCCAGCTGCTCTTCATCGCGGTGTTCATAGCGTTCGTGTTCGCAGCGGTGCTGCGTCCCGTCGTCGACCTGTTCTCCCGGGTGATGCCGCGCGGGCTCGCGACCGCCATCGCGCTCCTAGGCGGCATCCTCATCTTCGCGGGCCTGCTCACGTACGTCGGGTACTCGGTCGCGAGCCAGTGGGAGGCCCTGTCCAAGCAGTTCGGCAACGGCATCGGTGAGATCACGAAGTTCCTGGAGAACGGCCAGCTCCCGTTCACGATCACGAACGCCCAGATCGCCCAGTGGATCGACACCGGCCGCGCATGGTTGCAGCAGCATGCCGGCGAACTCGCGAGCCAGGCCGCGGCCAGCGCCGGCTCGGTGGTCCAGGTGTTCACCGCGCTCGCCCTCGCGGTCTTCTGCACCGTGTTCTTCCTTGCCCGCGGGCATGAGCTGTGGACATGGTTCCTCAACCAGCTGCCGGGACGCGTGCGCGAGAACTGGCAGGTCGCCGCGGGCGCCGGTTGGTACACGTTCTCGGGGTACACGCGCGGAACGGTGATCATCGCCACGACGGACGGCCTCCTGGCGTTCATCGCGCTGTCGATCATCGGCGTGCCGCTCGCCGCGCCGCTCGCCGTGCTGGTCCTCATCGGCGCGTTCATCCCGCTCGTCGGCGCGCCAGCGGCGATGGTCGTCGCGATGATCGTCGCGCTCGCGGCCAACGGCCCGATCTCGGCAGGCATCGTCGGGATCTGCATCGCGCTCATCGGTCAGTTCGAGGGGCACATCCTGCAGCCGCTCGTCATGGGCAGGCAGGTCTCGCTGCACCCGGTGGTCATCGCGATCGTCGTCACCGCCGGGACGCTGACCGCGGGCATCCTCGGCGCTGTGATCGCCGTGCCGCTCGTCGCGGTCGCCTGGGCGATCTTCTCCAAGCTGCGTCGGATGGACCCACCGATGGACGAGGAGCAGGAGGACGAGTCGGAGGAGGACGTCAAGTACCCCGAACCCGCGACGTCTGTCGACGCCGAGTAGGCCAGGGACGACTCAGCGGAAGTCACGCGACGCGGAGCGCACCCGCAGCGAGAGCGGGGCCAGGTGCTCCGCTAGCAGGTTTGTCGCACCGTCGGCCCGCTCGACCCGCCCGCGCACGACGAGTGCCGGCGACGTGCGGGCCACCTTGCGGAACCGCTGCCACAGGCCCGTCGTGCAGATCACGTTGAGCAGACCCGTCTCGTCCTCGAGCGACAGGAACGTGACCCCGCCCGCAGTCCCGGGACGCTGTCGGTGCGTGACCACTCCGGCGACCGCGACCCGCCGGCCCGCGTCGTGCCGGTACACCTGCTCGACGCGCAGGACTCCGGCGGCGTCGAGCCCGGCACGGACATGCTGCGTGGGGTAGGAGTCGACCGAGATGCCCGTCGCCCACACGTCCGCGACCGCGAGCTCGACGTCGCTCATGCCGGGGAGCATGGGGGCGCTGACCCCGACCGACACGCCCGGCAGCGTGTCGGGGCCCTCCTGCGCGAGCGCCCCCGCGGCCCACAGCGCCTCGCGACGCGTCGCACCCAGGCTGTCGAGCGCACCTCCCGTCGCGAGCGCCTCGAGGCGGCTGGTCGACAGCCGCACCCGACGGGCCAGGTCGCGCAGGTCGGCGAACGGCCCCCCCTGCGCGCGCTCGGCGACGAGCCGCTCTGCGACCTCCGCACCGACGTTGCGGACCGACGCGAGACCGAGCCGCACCGCGAGGTACCGGCCCGCCGACGCACCGACGTGCTGATCGGTCGGCGCTGTCCCGGACGGGGTGGGGACGAGCCGGGGCTCACCGCCGACCGGCGCCTGCGCAGTGCGCTCGACTGTCGCCTGGACCGCGGACACCTGCACGTCCGGGCGCAGCACCGTCAGACCGTGCCGCCGCGCGTCGGCCACGAGCGACTGCGGGGAGTAGAAGCCCATCGGCTGCGCGGCGAGCAACCCCGTGTAGAACGCCGCCGGGTGGTGCACCTTGAGCCAGGCGCTCGCATAGACGAGGTAGGCGAACGAGTAGGCGTGCGACTCGGGGAACCCGAAGTCTGCGAAGGCCTTGAGCTTGTCGAAGATCTGCTCGCCGACCTCGGCCGTGATGCCGTTGGCCGCCATCCCCTTGAGCAGCCGCGCGTGCAACGCCTCCATGCGCTCGGTCGACCGTTTGGACCCCATCGCGCGGCGCAGCTGGTCGGCCTCCGTCGGGGTGAAGTCGGCGACATCGATAGCCATCTGCATGAGCTGTTCCTGGAACAGCGGCACGCCGAGAGTCTTCGCGAGCGACTTCTCGAGCTTCGGGTGCAGGTACGTGACCGGCTCCCGGCCGTGGACACGGTTGATGTACGGGTGCACCGACCCGCCCTGGATCGGCCCCGGCCGGATGAGCGCAACCTCGACGACGATGTCGTAGAAGCGCCGGGGCTCGAGGCGCGGCAGCGTCCCCATCTGGGCCCGCGACTCGACCTGGAACACCCCGACCGTGTCCGCCGCGCACAGCAGGTCGTAGACGAGCGGGTCCTCGTACGGCAGCCCGTGCAGGTCGAGGCTCACCCCCTCGTGCTCGCGCACCAGGTCGAACGCGATCCGCAGCGCCGTGAGCATGCCGAGCCCGAGCAGGTCGAACTTCACGAGACCCGCATCGGCACAGTCCTCCTTGTCCCACTGCAGCACCGTGCGCCCCGGCATCCGGGCCCACTCGACCGGGCACACCTCGATGACCGGCCGGTCGCACATGACCATGCCGCCCGAGTGGATACCGAGATGACGCGGCAGCCGCAGGAACCGCTGTGCGAGGTCGAGCACGGGCGCCGGGATCTCGTCGAGGTCGTGCGCAGGTGGCTCGGGTGCCGCGCCCCACATCGCGTCCCGGTGCTTGGCGCGCTCCTCCCGGCCCGTCGCCGCGTCCCGCCCGGTGGCTGCGTCCCGCCCCTCCGCGGTGACGGGGTCCGGTCCGCGCAGGCTCCCCCACCGGTCGATCGACCTGCTCCAGGCGTCCTGCTGCCCGACGTCGTGGCCCAGCGCACGGGCGGCGTCCCGGACCGCCGAGCGGGGCCGGTAGGAGATGACGTTCGCTACCTGCGCGGCATGTGTACGTCCGTGCGTCGCGTAGACGTACTGAATGACCTCCTCGCGCCGCTCGGACTCGATGTCGACGTCGATGTCGGGCGGGCCGTCCCGCTCGGGGGCGAGGAAGCGCTCGAAGAGCAGCCCGTGCTTGACCGCGTCGACCGCCGTGACGCGCAGCGCGTAGCAGACCGCCGAGTTCGCGGCCGAGCCGCGGCCCTGCGCGAGGATCCCGTTCCGACGGCAGAATTCGACGAGGTCGTAGACGACGAGGAAGTACCCCGGGAAGCCGAGGTCCTCGATGATGCGCAGCTCGTGCGCGAGCTGCGCATACGCGCCCCGGACCCGCTCGGCCTCGGGCGGTCCGTAGATCTCCAGGGCGCCGCGTCTGACCAGCTCGCGGAGCCAGGTGGCCTCGGTGTGCCCCGCCGGGACCGGGTACGGCGGGAGCTTCGGGGCCACGAGCGCGAGGTCGAACGCGCACTCGACCCCCAGCTCTGCGGCCGTCACTACCGCCGCGAGGTGCCGACGGTGGAGAGCGAGCATCTCGGTCGGCGAGCGCAGGTGTGCCGTCGGGGCGCCGGGCAGCCAGCCGTCAAGGTCCTCAAGCGACGAACGGGCCCGCACCGCCGCGAGCGCAGCCGCGAGGTCAGCGTCACGGGGTGTCGCGTAGTGGACGTTACCCGTCGCGACGAGCGGGAGCCCTGCTGCGGCAGCGAGGGCTGCCAGGGCGTCGTTGCGCTCGCCGTCAAGCGGGTCGCCCGACTCCGTGACCTCGACCGCGACGTTGTCCCGACCGAACAGCGCGGCGAGCCTGTCGAGCTCTCCGCGCGCCGCGACGAAACCCTCGGGCGTGACGGGAGCACCGGTGGGTGACCCACCCGCGAGCGCACGTCGCACCGCACCCTTGCGACAGCCCGTGAGCACGAGCCACTGCCCGGCCGCCTGCTCGGCGAGCTCCTCCAGACGGTAGCGCGCGGCGCCCTTGGTCCCGGTCGCGAGGTGCGCCGTCGCGATCGCGCTCGACAGCGCGCGGTAGCCATCGGGTCCGCGCGCGAGGACGAGCAGATGCGTGGCTCGCGGGTCCGGCACGCCTGTCGGGAGATCGAGCACGTCGGGGCCGGGCCGCACCGGCCTGCCAGCAGGGGTGGCGCCTGAGGTCCGTGACCCGAGACGTCCGGGCGCGGGCAGGTGCAGCTCCGCCCCGAACACGGTGGGGAGCTCGACCGCCCGAGCCGCCTCGGCGAACCGGACGACGCCGTACAGCCCGTCGTGGTCCGTCACCGCGAGCGCGGCGAGGCCGAGCCTGGCCGCCTCGGCCACGAGCTCCTCGGGGTGGCTCGCTCCGTCGAGGAAGCTGAACGCCGAGTGGGTATGCAGCTCCGCATACCGCGGCGCCGAGGACGAGCCCATGCGTCACGCTCCCCTACGGTTCGAACAGGTGTTCGATCAGTGAACGACACTGGTTCGACGTTGTCAAACGCCCCGAGGTCGCCATGTCAGTCGTAGACGGCTTCGCACGTCCAGGTCTCTGCGGTGTGAGCCAGCAGCAGCGCTGAGCCGTCCTCGAGAGCAACCTGAAGGTGCGTGCGGTACCGCGGCTCGTCCGTCCACCACCGCTCGGCGAGCGGCCACGGACCGGCCCAGCCGATGACGCCGCGACCCCGGCCGCCGCCCGGGCCGCGCCGGGCCAGCGTCGCAGGCG
>JABBOW010000222.1 GCA_012927595.1 Cellulomonas sp. | reverse complement strand
CGACGTCCTCTCCGCAGCGTGGCACTCCGTGGCGAACGCGTACGTCGCCCTGTTCCAGGGGTCGGTCTTCGACAGCGGGGCCCCGACCCTCGTGCGGGCGATCAAGCCGATCACCGAGACGATGACCGTGTCCGTCCCGCTGATCCTCGCTGGCCTCGGCCTGGGCATCGGCTTCCGTGCCGGCATGTTCAACATCGGTGCGCAGGGCCAGATCGTCCTCGGAGGGGTGGTGGGCGCGTACGTGGGGTTCACCTTCAACCTCCCCATCGGACTGCACCTGCTGCTCGCTGCACTGGGTGCGGCGGTCGGCGGCGGGCTGTGGGCCGGCATCGCGGGCTTCCTCAAGGCTCGGACGGGCGCGAACGAGGTGATCGTCACGATCATGCTCAACAACATCGCGATCTACCTCGTCGGATATCTGCTCACCACGAAGGCGTTCCAGCGACCCGGGAGCAACAACCCGATCTCGCCGCCCGTCAGGTCCAGCGCGCTGTACCCGCTTCTCCTGGGCGGGCAGTTCCGACTGCACGCGGGGTTCCTGGTGGCGATCGCGGCCGCGGTGGGCGTGTGGTGGCTCATGGACCGCTCGACGATCGGGTTCCGGTTCCGTGCCGTCGGGGCGAACTCGAAGGCCGCTCGCACCGCAGGCATCTCCGTCGACATGAACTACGTCTGGGTCATGGTCGTCGCGGGTGCCCTCGCTGGCCTCGCCGGCTCGGCCCAGGTGCTCGGCACCGAGAAGGTCCTCGACGCCGGCGTCGCCGCGAGCTTCGGGTTCGACGCCATCACCGTCGCGCTGCTCGGACGGTCGAAACCGCTCGGGACGTTCCTCGCCGGGCTGCTGTTCGGTGCGCTGCGTGCAGGCGGGTTCACGATGCAGGCCCGCACCGGCACGCCGATCGACATCGTGCTCGTGGTGCAGTCCCTCATCGTGCTGTTCATCGCGGCGCCGCCGCTCGTCAGAGCCGTGTTCCGACTCTCGTCACCCGGGTTGTCCAGACGAGCCCGCCGCACCGTCGAGGAGGTCGCCGCGTGAGCACCGTCACCGCACCACCGCGGAGCAACGCTGCCGCACCTGGAGCGTCTCCCCGCACCAAGCCGCTCCAGCCGATCAAGTGGCGGACGCCCCTCGTGTACGGGGTGATCGCCGTCGCGTCGCTCGTGCTGTTCGGCCTGCTGCCGGCCAGCGGAAAGACGACCACCTTCACGTTCTCCACCGGCACCGACTTCTTCGCGATCGACCCGGTGGCGGTGCGCTCGAAGACCACGGTGATAGCCCTGACGCTCGTCGCGCTCGCGTGTGCGATCGTGTCCTTCCTCGCGACACGGATCCGTCACCACGTCGGTCCGTGGCTGCCGGTCCTCTTCGGCCTCGTCGAGGTCTTCGCCTTCCTGACCTGGGCGGTGGCGGACAAGGTCAATCCGCTGCCGGTGACCGGACTGCTCGCCGGTTCGCTGTTCCTGGCGACGCCGCTGGTGTTCGGATCGCTCTCGGGGCTCCTGTGCGAGCACTCGGGCATCATCAACATCGCGATCGAGGGCCAGCTGCTCGCGGGGGCGTTCATGGCCGCCGTCGCAGCGACCCTCACGCAGAACGCGTACCTCGGTCTTGTGGCGGCCCCGATCGCGGGCATCGTCGTCGGGCTCCTGCTCGTGCTGTTCTCGATCACGTACCGGGTCGACCAGATCATCGTCGGCGTGGTGCTCAACGTGCTCGTCGTGGGTGTCACGAGCTACCTGTTCTCGACAGTGCTCAAGGTGAACGCCGCGACGTGGAACTCCCCGCCGCGGCTGCCCGTCCTCTCAATCCCGGTGCTCTCGAAGATTCCGATCATCGGCCCGGTGCTCTTCCAGCAGACCGCCCTCGTGTACGTCATGTACGTCGTGGTCGCGGTGCTTCAGTTCATGCTCTTCCGCAGCCGGTGGGGCCTGCGCATGCGGTCGGTCGGCGAGCACCCGATGGCGGCGGACACCGTCGGGATCAAGGTCAACCGCACCCGGGTGCGCAACACTCTGCTCGGTGGGGCCGTCGCTGGCCTCGGCGGGGCGTTCTTCACGGTCGCTGCCGGGCTCGCCTTCGGCAAGGAGATGACGGGTGGCAAGGGGTTCATCGCCCTGGCCGCGATGATCCTGGGCCGCTGGAGCCCCAAGGGTGCCCTTGCGGCCGCCCTGCTGTTCGGGTTCTCCGACAACCTGCAGGTCGTGCTGGGGGTCATCGGCACGCCGATCCCCAGCCAGATCATGCTGATGACACCGTACGCCGTGACGATCTTCGCCGTCGCGGGCCTGGTCGGACGCGTCCGCGCCCCGGCCGCCGAGGGCATTCCCTACGTGAAATGAGGCGTTCGTTGACGACTACCGAGAGCGACTGGGAGGCCCTGCGGGCCGCCGCGCGCCACGTCATGTCCCGTGCCTACGTCCCGTACTCGCACTTCCCGGTGGGTGCCGCGGCGCTTGTCGACGACGGGCGGATCGTCGTCGGCTGCAACGTCGAGAACGCGTCGTACGGCCTGACCCTCTGCGCCGAGTGCGCGATCGTGTCGGCGCTGCACGTCAGCGGTGGCGGTCGGCTCATCGCCTTCGCGTGCGTGGACGCGCACGGCAACGCGCTCATGCCCTGCGGGCGTTGTCGACAGCTCCTGTGGGAGCACGGTGGCCCCGGCCTGCTCGTCGAGACCGTGAGCGGGATCAAGCCGATGACTGAGGTGCTGCCTGACGCGTTCGGGCCGGACGACCTGGTGGAACGAGGGAACTCATGACCGAGAAGTTCGACGCGGTCGACGTGATTCGCACGAAGCGCGACGGTGGTCGCCTCTCGGACGGTCAGATCGACTGGGTCCTCGCCGCGTACACCCGCGGCGTGGTCGCCGAGGAGCAGATGTCCGCGCTCGCTATGGCCATCCTGCTCAACGGGATGGACCGGGCCGAGATCGCTCGCTGGACTGCGGCGATGATCGCGAGCGGTGAGCGGCTGGACTTCTCCGGGCTGTCGCGCCCGACTGCCGACAAGCACTCGACGGGCGGCGTCGGCGACAAGATCACGCTGCCGCTCGCCCCGCTCGTCGCCGTCTTCGGCGTCGCCGTGCCGCAGCTGTCGGGACGCGGGCTCGGCCACACCGGCGGGACGCTCGACAAGCTCGAGTCCATCCCCGGTTGGCGCGCGGCACTCACGAACGACGAGATGATGGCGCAGCTCCAGGACGTCGGCGCCGTCATCTGCCAGGCGGGGTCGGGGCTCGCACCCGCCGACCGCAAGCTGTACGCGCTGCGCGACGTGACGGGCACCGTCGAGGCGATCCCGCTCATCGCGAGCTCCATCATGAGCAAGAAGATCGCCGAGGGCACAGGCTCGCTCGTGCTCGACGTCAAGGTCGGCTCGGGTGCGTTCATGAAGGACGCGACGCGGGCCCGCGAGCTCGCGCGCACGATGGTCGAGCTCGGGACGGACGCAGGCGTCCTGACGGTCGCACTGCTCACCGACATGTCGACTCCGCTCGGGCTCACCGCCGGCAACGCGCTCGAGGTGCGGGAGGCGGTCGAGGTGCTCGCCGGCGGTGGGCCGCCCGACGTCGTCGAGCTGACCGTGGCGCTGGCGCTCGAGATGCTCGCAGCGGCGGGGCGTCCGGACCTCGACCCGGCGGCGGCGCTGGCCGACGGCCGCGCGATGGACGTCTGGCGCCGGATGATCGCGGCACAGGGCGGGGACCCCGACGCGACCCTGCCGGTCGCGCGCGAGAGCGAGCAGGTGCTCGCCCAGGCCGACGGCGTGCTCGACTCGCTCGACGCGTTGGCCGTCGGGGTCGCCGCGTGGCGGCTCGGTGCGGGGCGGGCGCGCAAGGAGGACCCGGTCCAGGCCGGCGCGGGCGTCGAGCTGCACGCCAAGCCGGGCGACCTGGTGCGCGCCGGCCAGCCCGTGCTCACGTTGCACACCGACACCCCCGAACGGTTCGCGCGCGCCCGGGAGGCGCTCGAGGGCGCGATCGGGATCAGCCCTGCCGCGTCGCTGCCAGAGCCATCTCTCCGAGCGCTCGTGCTGGACCGCATCGCGGCGTCGTAGCCCGCACGCCGGTCCGCCGCACAGGTGCGGTGCGGCAGACTGGCCCGATGCCCCCTTTCGGACACCTCCAGCTGACGTCGGTGCTCAGGGGGGTGCTCGGTCCGACGCTGCTTGCCGAGTCGGTCAGTCTGCTCGGGACGGGCGGCCCTTCGGGTGCCGGGGACAGTGGCGCAGCCGATCTGCGCACGCGGGCGCTCGCCGCCGGCGTGCCGTCCGACGTCGCGGCCGCGCTGGTCGACGCGGTCGGCGAGCTCGACGCGCGTGAGCGTGACCAGGTCACGGACCCCCTGCGCCCGGCACCCGGCACCGACGTGCTGCGGCTCGGGACGGCGGCCGCACGGCAGACCGACGGCACGACGTGCGGCTCGTCCGTGCTCGCGATGCTCGCGGCGGCGGGTGACCCGACGCTCGCGCACTGGCTCGTGACCGGACGCACCCTGGCGGGGTATCGGCCTGCCGAGCTCGACGGCGTCGGCGACGCCGGGGGACCGGCCGTGCGGTTCGGTGACCTCCAGGAGGCGCTCAAGGTGCGGAGCAGCTCACGCGCCGTGCTCGGCCTGCTCCGGTGGCCTCAGGCGCTCGGCACCCCGCCGTGGGGGGCCGCTCGGGTCGCGCGATTCCCGGGCGTCGCCTACCGGTCGGTCCTCGTGGACGACACCCGGTCCGACGAGGTCGCAGTCGTGCTCGCGCGGGCCTCGCGGGCGCTCGACCGAGGGGTTCCGGTGCCGCTGTACGCGGGCGGCGACCTGGCCACGGGGCTCTCAACCGCGATCCCGCGGCACGTGGTGCTCCTCACAGCCCGCACGGCCGACGGCTTCACCGTGTACGAGCCGTCGACGGGCCGGCTGCTTCCTCTGACGACCGAGGAGGTGACGAAACCGGGGGGACCGGTCCCTGCGCTCGGCGGCTGGTCGCACGTGTGCTGGGCGCTCCTGCCGGTTCGCCCGGCGCCGGTGGGGGTGGCCGTTCAGTAGCAGCCGCGCCACCATAGATGGTGCGGTGCCGGGTGCTCGAACGACACGGGAGGACTCATGACCACTGTTCCCCAGGACCCCGACGAGCTCGACGAGCCCGCCCTGCCGGACGCGCCGGACGAGCCGGAGGAGTACGAGCCGTCGGACGTCAGACCTGACGGGCGTGACGACGCCAACGAGGCCGACGTCGTCGAGCAAGCCCTCGACATCACGGACGACGCGGCGGACGACTACCGCTGACCGTGCCCGCTACGGTTGCCCCATGATCTCTGCACCAGGGCAGTTCGCCAGCTTCCCCAAGGTGCTGCTGCACGACCACCTCGACGGCGGGCTCCGGCCCGCCACGATCTTCGAGCTCGCTGCCGAGATCGGCCACGAGCTCCCCGCGAGCGACCCGACATCTCTCGGCGACTGGTTCATCACGGCCGCGAGCGCCGGCTCGCTCGAGCAGTACCTGGACACGTTCTCCCACACTGTCGCCGTCATGCAGACGGTCGGTAACCTGCACCGGATCGCGTGCGAAGCGGCGATCGACCTCGCGGCGGACGGGGTCGTGTACGCCGAGCAGCGGTACGCGCCTGAGCAGCACCAGCAGGGTGGGCTGTCCTTGCAGCAGGTCCTCGACGCCGTCCACGAGGGGTTCGAGGACGGCGTCGCGGAAGCCGCGCTGCACGGGCGCACGATCCGCATCGGCACGATCGTCACCGCGATGCGGCACGCGGACCGCAGCGACGAGGTCGCGGCACTCGCCATCGCCAACCGGCACAACGGCGTCGTCGGTTTCGACCTCGCCGGAGCCGAGTCGGGGTTCCTGCCGTCCCGGCACGCCTCGGCCTTCCGGACGCTACGCGACGCGAGCTTCCCGACGACTGTCCACGCCGGCGAGGCCGGGGGCCTCGAGTCGATCGCGGAGGCGGTGCACGTCGCCGGGGCCCAGCGGCTCGGGCACGGTGTGCGGATCATGGACGACGTCCAGCTGCTCGACGCGGGCGCGCCGGGCGTGCAGGCGCGCGCCAGGTTCGGGCTGCTCGCCCACTGGGTGCGCGACCGGCGGATCCCGCTCGAGCTGTGCCCGTCGTCCAACGTCCAGACCGGGGCGGCCGCGTCGATCGCCCTGCACCCCGCGACGCTCCTGAAGCGGCTCGGCTTCGCCGTGACGATCAACACAGACAACCGGCTGCAGTCGGGGACGTCGCTCACGCGCGAGCTGACGCTCCTCGTCGAGCAGGCCGAGTGGACGCTCGACGACCTGTGCGACGTCACGGTGACGGCCGCGGAGCACGCATTCCTCCACCATGACGAGCGCGAGGATCTCATCGACCGGATCATTCTTCCGGCATTCGCAGCAGACACCACCGGAAGGCACCGCCCATGAGCACCCCGCTCGACTCGGCCGCACTCGCCCAGTTCGTCGACCACACCCTCCTCAAGCCCGAGGCCACCGAGGCCGACGTCCGCGCGCTCGTCGCGGAGGGTGTCCGACTCGGCGTGTACGCGGTCTGCGTCTCGCCGTCCTTCCTGCCGATCGACGCCCAAGGTCTCAAGGTCGCGACCGTCGTCGGGTTCCCGTCCGGCAAGCACCGCAGCACTGTCAAGGCCGCCGAGGCCGCCCGCGCAGTTGCGGACGGAGCCGACGAGGTCGACATGGTCATCGACATCGGAGCCGCCAAGGCACGGGATTTCGAGTCGATCCGCGCTGACATCGCCATGGTCCGCGCCGCCGCGCCCGCGCCCACGATCCTCAAGGTCATCATCGAGTCGGCAGCGCTGAGCGACCACGAGATCGTCGAGACGAGCCGTGCGGCCGAGGCCGCGGGTGCGGACTTCGTCAAGACGTCGACGGGCTTCCACCCGGCGGGCGGTGCGACGGTTCGTGCCGTCGAGATCATCTCAGCGACGGTCGGCGGCAGGCTGGGGATCAAGGCGTCGGGCGGCATCCGCACGACAGTGGACGCCCTCGCGATGGTCCAGGCCGGCGCGACCCGGCTGGGTCTGTCGGGAACGGCGGCGATCCTTGACGGGTTCGCGGCGGGCACCCGCGCCTCGATCGACAGATCGTCTGTGGGTTGATCGTCTGTAGGTGAAATGTGAGGTTCCCGGTGAGTGGATGTTGCCGGCCCACCGGATGTCCGCCACTGCGAAGCCCAGCCCTGGCCGACTGGACGGTACGCCGGAGCCGAGTTGAGCCGTTCGGGCTCCTCGCACGGACGTCCGTCGACTCAGGACGATGACCGGGTCGACCGGACCAGCAGGAGGCAGCGAGGGCACGGGCCGGACCCGCCGCGTCAGGCTCGCCGCGTTCCTCCTGGTCCCCTTCATGCTCGGTGCGCGTCCGCTCCTCGACCGGCTGGAACGGTACTTCTCGCTCGACGTCGAGATCGCGGGCGTCGTCGGGGAGCAGGGCGACATCGTGCAGCACAAGATCCCGGTCGCGCTCACCCGGACCTGGCCCGACCCGGCGCTCGACGCATGGGCAGACGGGTCGGCGTCGGGCGGTCTCGGCATGTGGAGCGCGACCCCGACGACGGACGGCCGATCAGTGACGGCGGCGAGCCTGTCGTGGAACGCCCAGCTGGCACCGGGTGCGTCCACGACGTTCGTTGTCACGGGGTCGACGACGGCCAACCCGACGGCACTCACCGCATCGTGCGGGCGGAGCAGCTGACCGGAGCCAGCAGCCCAGCCGTCAGAGGCCCAGCGCGCTCACCATCTCGGCGCGGACTGTCTCCAGGCGCGCGCGTGCCGTCGTGCGGGCTGCGCTGATCTCGGCATCGGTCGCGGTGGCCGGCACCGGCACGATGACCTCGAGGTAGCTCTTGACCTTCGGCTCCGTGCCGCTCGGGCGAACGATCACCCGGGTTCCGTCCTGCGCGAGCAGCCGGACACCCTCGGTCGGCGGCAGCCCGTCTCGCTCCGCCTCGGTGCCGGACTCGAGGTCGACGACTTCCACCACGCGCGACCCGCCAAGGCTCGAGGGGGGCGCCGCCCGCAGCCGGTCCATCGCCGCGACGATGCCGGCTGGGTCCTCGAAGCGGCCGGCGAGCTGCGAGCTCAGGTACAGGCCGTGCGCCCGTGCGAGGTCGTCGAGCGCGTCGATGAGCGTGCGGCCCGAGGCCTTGAGCTCGGCTGCGAGGCCCGCGACGAGCAGCGCCGCGGAGATGCCGTCCTTGTCGCGCACGTGCGCGGGGTCGACGCAGTAGCCGATGGCCTCCTCGTAGCCGTACACGAGCCCCTCGACGCGGGAGATCCACTTGAACCCCGTGAGGGTCTGGATGTGGCGCAGGCCTGCTGACACGGCGATCTGCGCGAGCTGGCGCGAGGAGACGATCGAGCTCGCCAGCGCCATCCCGTCGGTGCCGTCCGGTGTGCGCAGCGCCCGGTCCGCAGCGAGCCGGCCGAGCAGAGCGCCGACCTCGTCACCGTGCAGCATGCGCCAACCCTCGGCGGCAGCCGTGTCGGGACCGCGGTACGAGCGCGCGCGGGGGTCGCGGACCGCGACACCGCAGCGGTCGGCATCGGGGTCGAGCGCGATCACGACGTCGGCGCCCAGATCGCTCGCGAGCGCGGTCGCGAGGTCGATCGCGCCCGCCTCCTCGGGGTTCGGGAACGGGATCGACGGGAAGTCACCGTCGGGCTCGGCCTGCTCCGGGACGACGTGCACGTCGGTGAACCCGGCTGTCGCCAGGACGCGCTGGCCGACCACGCCGCCTACCCCGTGCATGGGGGTGAGCACGATGCGGACGCGTGCCGCGCGGGTCCGCGCCTCGTCCGTGGGGTCGGCGAGGGCCGTGACGGAGGCGACGTACGTGTCGAGCACCTCGGGACCGAGCACGGTCCAACCGGTCTCGGCGCGGGGGACCGCGGCGACGGACGGGACCCGGGCGATCTCCGCCGCGATCGCGGCGTCGGCGGGCGGGACGATCTGGGCGCCCTGACCGGAACCCGTCACGACGCGGCCACCGAGGTACACCTTGTAGCCGTTGTCCTGCGGCGGGTTGTGACTCGCGGTGACCATCACGCCCGCATCGGCGTCGAGGTGGCGGACGGCGAAGGCGAGGACCGGTGTGGGTAGCGCCGAGGGCAGGACGAGCACCTCGAGCCCGACGGCCGTGAGCACCGCCGCGGTGTCGCGGGCGAAGTCGGCCGAGCGGTGCCGCGCGTCGTAGCCGACGACGACGCGAGGTGCCGGCGTGAGCCCGTCGAGCTCACCGAGCAGGTAGTCCGCGAGCCCCGCTGCGGTGCGGATGACCACTGCCCGGTTCATGCGGTGCGGTCCGCCGCCGAGCTCGCCGCGCAGCCCTGCGGTGCCGAACTGGAGCAGGCCCGAGAACCGGTCGGCGAGGTCGGCGCGGGCGGCGGTGACTAGCTGGACGAGCGACTCCTCCCGCGGGGTGCGCGCCGAGCCGCCGCGGTGCGCGCCGACGTCCGCCGGCGGCTGGTCAGCTGTCGCCAGCAGCGCGCTCAGCTGGGCGCTGGTCTGGGCGTCCGGATCGTCATCGATCCACGCGGCGACGCGCTGGGCGAGCTGTTCCCACGGTTCTGGCTGCACGATCGACATGCCGCTCAACCTACCGATCCCGGCCGGTCCGGGCAGCACCGGAGGCATCGGAGGTACCGGCTGCGGTGCCGCCGACGCGTCACAGCGCCTGGACGATCCTGGCGAGCAGGGCGCTTATCCGCGGGCCGGCTGCTCGTCCTGCTTCGATGACCTCACCGTGGGAGAGCGGCTCACCGGTGATGCCGGCCGCCAGGTTGGTGACGAGCGACAGCCCCAGCACCTCCAGCCCCGCGTGCCGGGCGGCGATCGCCTCGAGAGCCGTCGACATGCCGACGAGGTCGCCGCCGAGGCGGCCGGCCATCCGGACCTCGGCAGGGGTCTCGTAGTGCGGCCCGCGGAACTGCACGTACACGCCCTCGTCGAGGCTGGGGTCGACCGTGCGCGCCAGGTCGCGCAGACGCGTGGAGTAGAGGTCGGTCAGGTCCACGAACGTCGCACCCTCGAGTGGGGACATTGCCGTGAGGTTGATGTGGTCGCGGATGAGCACCGGCGTCCCCGGGCTCCAGGCGGCGTTCAGGCCGCCACAGCCGTTCGTCAGGACGACGGTGCGGGCTCCCGCGGCGGCCGCCGTGCGGACGCCGTGCACCACCGGCCGTACGCCCTTGCCCTCGTACACGTGGGTCCGCGACCCCAGGACCAGCGCGTAGCGCGCGGGCGCGTCCGGCGACGCGTCGGGGGCCGCGATGCGGATCGAGCGGATCGTCCCGACGTGCCCGACGACGGCGGGGGCCACGAACCCCGGCACGTCGTGGCTCGGGACCTCCGCGACGGTCTCTCCCAGCAGATCGGCAGCCCCGCCCCAGCCCGAGCCGAGCACGAGCGCGACATCGTGCTGCGCAACGCCCGTCACGTCTGCGAGGTACTGCGCGGCTAGCCGCGCCACATCGAAGGGATCGGTCATCGGGTCGTCGAGGTCGGCCATGGCGGTCAGGGTAGCTGCCCCGAATGGTCCTGCGCGCGCCCACTGCACGGCCAGGTCGGCCCGCGCCGGGCAGAATGGCGACGTGGGCACACGCGATCAGGACCTCCAGTCGAGCCGCGTCGTGATCCTGGGGGGCGGGCCCGGCGGGTACGAGTCGGCGCTCGTCGCACGTCGGCTCGGCGCGGACGTCACAGTGGTCGAACGGCTCGGCCTGGGCGGGGCGGCCGTCCTGACGGACGTGGTGCCCTCGAAGACGCTCATCGCGACGGCCGAGTGGATGATGATCGCCGACCGGGCCCCCGACCTGGGCATCCACCTCGACGCACCCGTCTCCACGCATGCGCGCCTCGACCGGACCCGCGCGATCAGGGAGTCGGAGCAGCACCGCGTCGACCTCGGCGAGGTCAACGTGCGCGTCAAGGCGCTCGCGGCCGCGCAGTCGGCGGACGTGCACGCACGGCTCGAGCGTGAGGGTGTCCGGATGGTGATCGGTTCGGGCCACCTCGAGGGGCCGCGCCGTGTCGTGGCGAGCGAGGCGGACGGTCGCGAGCACGCGTTCGAGGCCGACGTCGTCCTCGTGGCGACCGGCGCCGTCCCGCGCGAGCTGCCGGGCGGCGAGCCTGATGGCGAGCGGATCCTCACGTGGACCCAGCTGTACGAGCTGACGAGCCTGCCCGAGCGGATCATCGTCGTCGGGTCCGGCGTCACGGGTGCCGAGTTCGCGGGGGCGTACCTCGCGCTAGGTTCCGAGGTGGTGCTCGTCTCGAGCCGCGACCGCGTCCTGCCGGGTGAGGACGCCGACGCCGCCGACGTCATCGAAGAGGTGTTCCGCGCCCAGGGCATGACGCTCATGGCGCGCTCGCGTGCGCAGTCCGCGACGCGCACGGCCGACGGCGTCGTCGTGACGCTGACCGACGGGCGCACCGTCGAGGGTTCCCACGTCCTCATGGCGATCGGCTCGGTGCCTAGCACGTCGGGCATCGGCCTGGTCGAGGCAGGCGTCCGGCTGCGCCCGTCGGGCCACGTCGAGGTCGACAAGGTCTCCCGGACGTCGGTGCGCGGCGTGTACGCGGCGGGGGACTGCACCGGCGTGCTTCCGCTGGCGTCGGTCGCTGCGATGCAGGGCCGCATCGCGATGTCCCACGCGCTCGGCGACTCGGTCATGCCCCTGTCGTTGCGGACCGTCGCGGCGAACATCTTCACCGAGCCGGAGATCGCGACGGTCGGCTACAGCGAGGCGCAGCTCAAGGCCGCCGGCTCGCGCTACGTCACGAGCAGCCTGGCGCTCGCCCAGAACCCGCGCGCCAAGATGCTCGGCATGCGCCACGGGTTCGTCAAGCTGTTCGCGCACCCGGCCGGACAGGTGCTCGGCGGTGTCGTCGTCGCCCCGAACGCCAGCGAGCTCATCTTCCCGATCACGCTCGCTGTCTCGCACCGGCTCACCGCCGACGAGGTCGCGAGCTCGTTCACCGTCTACCCGTCGGTCTCGGGATCGATCGCCGAGGTCGCGCGGATGCTGCACCAGCGCCAGGACGACTGATTCGCGGGCTGCTCCCGGGGCGGCGCACGGTCGGCCCAGGCCCAGGCCCAGGCCCAGGCCCAGGCCCAGGCCCAGGCCCAGGCCCAGGCCCAGGCCCAGGCTCAGCCGATCGGCTGCAGCGTCACGACGACCGGAAGGTGGTCGGACGAGCGCGGTGTCGTCGGTACCTCGGTGTGCGTCGCCCGCATGGCCTGCGCGAGCACCACGTCGACCCTGCTCTGCGGGTTGTCGCTCGGGTAGGTCGGAGCGGGCCCGCCCGCGGGGTCGAACGCGTTCGTCCAGCCGGCTGCCCTGAGGACGTCGGCCGCGGGCGAGCCGGGCTCCGCGAACAGGCCGCCCGCTAGGACCGCCGGTCCGTCCGCCCCCAGCGCGGCGAGAAGCGCGTGCAGCCCGTCGAGGATCGGTGGGGTGCTGTCGGCACGCCCCTGCAGCTCGACGGAGGTCACGCGCACCGCGGTCCCGCTCGCGAGCGTCAGGGTGGCCGACACGGCCGAGCTCCGCTGCGACCCTGCGCCGGACGGCAACGGCGTCACAACCGGGTCGGTGAGCGCGGACCGGGCCAGGATCGCGGTGCCGAGCTGGCGGTCGCCCGCGGGGGCGACGACGACGTGCATCCCCAACCGGTGGGACAGCCACGTCGTGAGGTCGAGGCCGCCACCGAGCACCCACCCGCGGGAGACCTCCTGGATCGTGACGACGTCGGGGTCCTGCGCCTCGATCGTGCGTGCTATGCGCTCGGGGTCGACGTCCGCCGACGGTGCGACGCCGTAGTGCAGGTTCCAGTCGACGACGACGAGCGAGTCGCCGCGGGCGAGCGCCGGACCGGACGCGGCCGCCGAGTTGGGCCACCAGCCCACGACTGCGAGCGCGACCGCGGGCGTGACGAGCATGCGGATCGCGTTCGACCGGAACGGCTGCGCGGGCTCGACCGGCGTCGCGGGCGCATCCATCGACCCGGCCGTGACCGGCGCCGCAGGAACCCGTCGACGCAGGCCTGCGACGGCGAGCGCAAGGCCCCCCGCGAGTGCGACGGCCTCGTCGTGCAGGCCGAGCGGGACGTCGATGTCGGTGCGGCTGACGAGCAGCAGGACGGCGAGGCCGAGGCCGACGACACCGACCGCGAGGGCCGTACCCGGCACGCCGAGCGGAGCGACCCGGTGCGTGGTCAGCCCGGTGGCGAGGGCGACGCCGACGGCGAGCTGCAGCACGACGACAGCAACGAGCTCCACGCCGCCCGTCAGGACGAGTGCGCCGAGGGCGGCGACGGGGATGGCGAGGGCCGCCGCGCCGCGGACGGTCCCGGTCAACAGGTGGGGGCTGAGCAGCAGCCAGACGGCGACGACGTGCGCGACCACGAGTGCCGGCCCGACGTCACGCAAGGGCTCGCCGGTCTGGTTGGCGACTACCGCGGGGTGGGCTAAGACCATCGTCGCGAGGGCCAGGTACGGGCCGAGCATCCACAGCCGGCGCGGCCGCCCGGTGGAGCCGTCGGTCCGCAGGATGTGCGCGAGGGCCACGGCACCGACAGTCAGCACGACGACGACGACCCAGCCCACGGGCCCGTGCCGCCAGAAGGCGTCCCACGTGCCGAGGCTCAGCTGCAGCCCGGTCGCGAGCCCCGAGCCGAGCACGAGGCCGAGCGCAGCCTGCCGGCCGCCGGTGGCCCGGCCGGCGACGAACGACACCGTGAGCGTCAGGATGCCCACTGCCAGCGCCACCGTCACGAGCCCGACGACGACGCGCGCCGCGCCGTCGAGGCACTGGGCGACGAGACGGGCGACCGCCACGGCAACCGTTCCCGCGAGCACCGTTCGGCCGTCGGGGGACCCGGTGAAGCGCCGACCCGTGGTGAGGAGCAGCAGTGCCGCCGCCGCCCCGGCCAGGGCAAAGACGCCGATGGGCGCCGCGCCAGCAGGGCCGCCCAACGGGGCGCCGTCGAGCAACGGGCCGCTGGCTCGCACCATCTCGTGGGTCAGCACCGTCAGGACGGCGACGAGGCTCACGCGGGTCGCCGTGCCGGCATCAGGGGGGGTCGTGGGGTCGGTCCGCATCGCCCGGGCGCGCACCGCGGCGCGGGAGAGGGCGCGGGTCCGCGCGGACAGGGGGATGCGCGGGGGAGCCGTCGGCCGGGTCGAGCCGTCAGACATGGAGGTCACGGCGGTCACCGTACCGCGCGGCCGGGATCGCGGCGCCGCGACCCCCAGGCGAACACCGCCTGGCCCACGTACGACGCGTCGGGTCCGGTCGCGGGAGTCCCGTCGACTGCGAGCAGCTCCGCCGGGCCTGCCCGGCGACACGGCGAACAGTCCCGAGCCGGCATGCAGGAGTTGTTCCATGAGGGCGTCGTCGCGCAAGAGCGTCGTCTGCATCGGGATGTAGTGCGTGCGGGGGTCGCGCACGTAGGCGATGAAGAACAAGCCGGCGTCGAGGCGGCCGAGCGAGTCGTTGCCGTCGATGAAGTTGTCGCCACGTCGGAACATCCGGACGCCACCGTTGGTGCTCGGGTGGGCGAGCCTGACGTGCGAGCCGGCGGTGAGGAGCGGGACGTCTCCGCGGCCCGTCTCCGCGAGATCGGCCTCGGTGAGCTCGGTGAGCTCGGTGCCGCCGGACAGCGGGGCGCCCTCGCCCGTCGTGCGGCCGACCAGCGTCTCCTGCTCACGCAGCGACGTGCGGTCCCAGGTCTCGATGGCCATCCGGGTGCGGCGCGCAACGAGGTAGGAGCCGCCGGTCATCCACGGGGAGTCGGTGCCGAGATCGCTTGCGTCGGCGGTGTACGCCACACCGCCGTTGGCGCCCGCGCCCGGGGCCCAGAGGCCCTTTTCGATGCGCTCCCAGTGCAGGCGGGTCGCGGCGTAGCGGCCGCGCGCCGTGGTGTCGTCGCCGGCCACGTAGGCGGAGGCGAACGCCGGGTGCCGGACATCCGCGCGCCGACCTGGTCCTTGACCTACGAGGCGTAGGACTCCTCGGCCTCGGCGAGCTGGGCGGCTGCGTGGCCAGTCGGACCCACCGGCGTCCCGGAGTCCGTCACGGTGAAGTCCGACCTGATGCCCTCACCGACCATGCCGGGCTTGCACTGGGTCACGTAGGCGCCGGGCGGGGCCTGCATGACAAGGTCCCGCGTCAGGCCGGGACCGAGGTTTTCGACCTCCGCGACGACCCGCAGCCCGTCCGCGGCGAGCACGTAGAACTCCGTCATGTCGCTACCAGAGTTCGTCACGGAGAACGTCAGAGTGCCGGACGGAGCCGTGGCGGCCGAGAGCGTGCACGCGGTGGCCGACGAGTCGACCTTCAGCGCGCCCGCCCCGACCGCGGGCGACCCGGCAGGTGTGTTCGCGACGCAGCCCGTGGCGAACGGCAGGACGAGGGCGGCGCAGGCGACTGCGGACAGGGCGGCACGGGGCATGGGTGTCCTCCGGGACGGCATGGCTGGTGGTGGTGGTGGGGGTGGGCAGGTCAGACGGCCAGGTCAGGCTCGGACGCCGGCCGGGACCGGGGCGGGGCGGGGCGCACGGGCCGGCGTGCCCCACGTCGTGCGGATGAAGACGGTCGCGGTCGGGACGAGGTAGGCGACCCACGCCGCGAGCTGGACCCACGTGGTCGCGGGGGAGAAGTTGAAGACGCCCTTGAGCAGCGTGCCGTACCAGCTCGTCGGCGCGATCGCCGCCGAGACGTCGAACGCGAGCGCGTGCAGGCCGGGTAGGACGCCGGCCTCCTGCAGGTCGTGCGCGCCGTAGGAGAGCACACCGGCGGCGACGACGACGAGGAACAGCCCGGTCCACGCGAAGAAGACCCGCAGGTCCAGCCGCACCGCACCGCGGTACACCAGCCAGCCGAGGCCGATCGCCGCGGCGAGCCCCAGGGTCGCTCCGAGCAACGGTGACGTCGAGGTGTCAGTCGCTTTGGCGCTGGCCCACAGGAACAGCGCGGTCTCGAGGCCCTCGCGCCCGACGGCGAACAGCGCCATCATGACGACGGCCCGCTTGCCGGCTTCGATCGCGGCGTCGAGGCCGTGCTGCAGGTTCGACTTGAGGAAGCGCGCGGTGCGCGCCATCCAGAAGATCATCCAGGTGACCAGACCCACCGCGGCGATCGACAGCGACCCGCCGATGGCCTCCTGCGCCTCGAACGACAGACCTTGCGGCCCGAACGTAAGGGCCGCACCGAAGGCGAGCGAGACGGCGACCGCGAAGCCGACGCCCGCCCAGACGGCGGGGAGGAGGTCGCGTCGGTGAGTCTTGACGACGTAGGCGACGAGGATGCCGACGACGAGCGCGGCCTCGAGGCCTTCGCGCAGGCCGATGAGGAAGTTGGCGAGCATGGCAGCTTTCCGCAGGGCTATCGGGGGCGACAAGTGAGGGTCGGCTAAGTGAGGACTGCCTTACCTAACTCGAACTGTACGGCATGGCCGAGGCGCCGAGCGAGGCCGTCCGCTGACACGTCGTTGTGAGAGTTGTCACAACCCCCGGCGAGTCACGCGAGCGGGCCCGAGCCTTCGACCTGAGCACGAAGCCCGGGCCACGCGGCGGCGAACGCTGTCAGCAGCAGGCGGTCGGCAACGGCGTGGGTCGCCACCCAGGCGATCTCGATGCTCTCGGCATCGGTCGGGCGCGGGTCGAGCGGGCCGATGGCCGCGGCGCGGACGGTCGTGTAGCTCCAGGTGCCATGGTCGAGCACCTGGGTGCCGAGCACACGCACCGACGCCGGCTCGATGCCCGCCTCCTCGCCGGCCTCTCGCAGCGCAGCGTCGACCGCGGACTCGCCCGGTTCACGGGCTCCGCCGGGGATGCCCCATGTGCCGCCCTGGTCGCTCCACAAGGCCCGGTGCTGCAGCACCACGTCCCACCCTGAGCCCTCGGGCGAGCGTCGCGCCAGCAGGAGGCCGGCCGCTCCGTGCAGGCCCCAGTGCCGGCCACCGCACGCGCACTCCACCCAGCCGTCGCCGGGCGACCTGTGCCGTGGGGCACCCTGGGGCTCGGGCGCCATGCTCAGACGGCGATGTCGCAGATCGCGGTCCCCGCGCCGACGCTCGAACCTACCGCGGCCACGAGCCCTGTGACGCGACCCGCACGGTGGGCGAGCAGGGGCTGCTCCATCTTCATCGCCTCGAGGACGACGATGAGGTCGCCTTCGGCCACCTCCGCGCCGTCCGCGACAGCGACCTTGACGATCGTGCCCTGCATGGGCGACGAGAGCGTGGCGCCGTTCGTGCTCGCGACGGATCGCGCAGGAGTGCGGCGCACGGGGCGACGAGTCTGGGTGCCCGGACGTCCGCGGCCGAAGCCGAGGGCCGCCGGCAGAACGACCTCGAGCCGCTTGCCGCCGACCTCGACGATGACCCGCTCCAGCGCGATGGGCTCGTTCTCGTCCTCGTCGGCGGCGTCACCCGACCCGGTCGAACCCCCGGCGGGCTCGCGCGTCGGCGCCACGAGCGACGCGAGCCGGTCCCCGAACTCCGTCTCGATCCACAGGGTGTGCACGCGGAACGGCACGGTCGGGTCGCCAGGAACGAAGTCGGCCTCCTCGAGGACCGCGCGGTGGAACGGCACGACGGTCGGGATCCCCTCGACCTCGAGCTCGCCGAGCGCGCGCCGGGCGCGCTCGACTGCCTGCGTGCGCGTCGCACCCGTGACGATGACCTTCGCGATCATCGAGTCGAACAGCCCCGACACCGTGTCGCCCTCGACGACGCCGGAGTCGACGCGCACGCCGGGCCCGGCGGGGAAGCGCAAGCGCGTGATGCGTCCCGGCGCCGGCAGGAACCCCGCGGCGGGGTCCTCACCGTTGATGCGGAACTCGAACGAGTGGCCACGCGTGGTGACGTGGTCGTAGCCGAGCGGCTCGCCCGCCGCGATGCGCAGCTGCTCGCGCACGAGGTCGACCCCGCTGACCTCCTCGCTCACCGGGTGCTCGACCTGCAGCCGCGTGTTGACCTCGAGGAAGGAGATGGTCCCGTCGGCGCCGACGAGGAACTCGCACGTGCCGGCGCCTACGTACCCGGCCGCACGCAGGATCGCGACGGACGAGGACACGAGCTCGGCGTTCTGAGCGTCGGTGAGAAACGGCGCGGGCGCCTCCTCGACGAGCTTCTGGTGGCGACGCTGGAGGGAGCAGTCGCGCGTCGAGACCACTACGACCGTGCCGTGGGCGTCGGCGAGGCACTGGGTCTCGACGTGGCGGGGCCGGTCGAGGAACCGCTCCACGAAGCACTCGCCGCGCCCGAACGCCGCGGTGGCCTCGCGGACCGCCGACTCGAACTGCTCGTCGATCTGGTCGAACGTGCGCGCAACCTTCAGGCCGCGGCCGCCGCCGCCGAAAGCCGCCTTGATCGCGACGGGCAGGCCGTGCTCGGCCGCGAACGCATGGATCTGAGCGGCGCCCGTCACGGGGTCGGGGGTACCGGCGACGAGCGGTGCGCCTGCGCGGGCGGCGATGTGCCGTGCGCTGACCTTGTCGCCGAGCGCCTCGATCGCCGCCGGCGGCGGTCCGATCCAGACGAGGCCCGCCTCGATGACCGCCCGCGCGAAGTCCGCGTTCTCGGCGAGGAAGCCGTAGCCCGGGTGCACGGCGTCGGCACCTGAGCGTCGCGCGACGTCGAGCAGCTTGGTGATGTCGAGGTATGTCTCCTGCGCGCGCGCGCCAGAGAGCGCGAACGCCTCGTCGGCCACGCGCACGTGCAGCGCCTCGCGATCGGTGTCCGCGTAGACCGCGACGGAGCCGATCCGGGCGTCACGGCAGGCACGGGCGATACGGACTGCGATCTCGCCGCGGTTCGCGATGAGGACCTTGGAGATGGCGGGCACGGCTCACCGTAACGCGGGCAGCCCGGACATCTCACCCGCGCCGCGTCCGTGCCGTGAAGATTGGTGGACCACCCAGGCAAAGACACGTCACTTTTGGAGGTATTCGACGACGACGAGCCGCTACCGTTCGCCCGGGCGTGCTCGAGTTGTTCGGAGGTGACAACCGGTGCGGAGCCGGCGCACCGTGCTCAGCTGCGCCAGAGATCCGGCACGAGGACGCCGACCTGGCCGAGGAGCTCGCGCAGGAGCGGCAGGCTGACGCCGACGACACCGTGGTGGTCCCCCTCGATCCCCGTGACGAACGCGCCGCCGACGCCGTCGATCGTGAACGCGCCCGCGACCGCGAGCGGCTCGCCCGTCGCGACGTACGCGTCGATCTCGGCGTCCGACAGGTCCGCGAAGTGCACGATCGTGGACGAGGTCGCGCCGAGGGTCCCCGACGTCCCTTGGCCGCCGTCGCTCGCCGGCAGGCGGTCGTCGATGATCCAGTGCCCGGTGTGGAGCACGCCGCTGCGGCCTCGCATGGCCCTCCACCGCGCCGTCGCATCGGCCGCGTCGACGGGCTTGCCGATGATCTCGCCGTGGATCTCGAGCATCGAGTCGCAGCCGAGGAGGATCAGGTCGTCGGCGTCGGCGAGCGCTGGCGCGATGTCAGTGAACGAGTGCGCGACGTCCTCCACCTTGGCCTGCGCGAGGAGGAGGACCGCGTCCGCGGGCACGATCGTGCCGAACCGCTCGCGTGCGGCGGCGAGCACCGCGTCCTCGTCGACGCGCGAGACCACGACGATCGCGTCGATGCCGGCGGACTGCAGCGTCGCGAGGCGGGCGGGGGAGGCAGAGGCGAGCACGAGTCGGGTCACGGCGAGCGAGCCTACCGAGGCCGGGGACGTTGGGCCCTCGACCCGCGGCCCCGTTCTGGGCCATGATTCGGTGGCACGCCTTTCCGCGCCGCCGCCCCGGCCGACCCCGAGCTGACATCAGCACCCGACCTGAGGACCGAACAGCGATGATCGACGTGAGCGACCCGGAGGCACTGCCGGGGTCGAGAAGCCGGTTCCACGAGCTCCGCCAGTCCCGGCGTTGGATCTTCGGCACCATGCTCTTCTCGGCGCTCATCAGCCTGGCGGCGTCGTTCGCGCTCTCGGTGGACGCGATCGCGCTGGCTCGGAACCCTGCCGCGACGCTGGCGTGCAACATCAACTCGGTCATCAGCTGCGGAACCGTCGGCCTGTCGTGGCAGGCGAGCCTGCTCGGCTTCCCCAACGCGTTCCTCGGGCTGATCGCCGAGCCGGTCGTGATCACGATCGCGGTCGCGAGCCTCGGCGGCGCACGGTTCCCCCGCTGGTTCATGATGTCGGCCCAGGTCGTGTACACGATCGGCGTGCTGTTCGCTTACTGGCTCTTCCAGCAGTCCCTCATGGTCATCCACGCGCTGTGCCCCTGGTGCCTGCTCGTGACGCTGTCGACGACCCTCGTGTTCTCGACCCTCACGCATTTCAACATCCGCGAGGGCAACCTCTGGATGCCCAAGCGGATCGAGCGGTCCGTCCGGGAGTTCGTCGATGCCGACAACGACCTGTTCGTCGTCGCTGCGGCGCTCATCGTGCTCGTCGCGCTGATCCTGCTGAAGTACGGCGCAGCCGTCTTCGGGTGACAGTCACGGCCGGGCCAGCTGCTGGCCCGGCCGACCACCCGGTGGGTCAGGCGAGAGCCGAGCGCAGGACGTCAAGCGGGAGCGAACCCAGCTTGAGCGACCGGGCGTGGAAGTCCCTCAGGTCGAACGCCTCGCCGCGAGCGCGCGTCGCTGCAGCCGTGTCGTCGCGCGCCTGCTCCCACAGCCGCTGGCCGATCTTGTACGAGGTCGCCTGTCCGGGCCACCCCAGGTACCGGTGCAGCTCGAAGCGCACGAACGCCTCGGGCATGTTCACGTTGGCGCGCAGGAACTCCCACGCCTTGTCCGCGTCCCACGTCCCGCCGCCCCAGCGCTCGGGCGCCTGCAGGCCGAGGTGTACACCGAGGTCGAGGACGACCCGAGCCGCGCGCATGCGCTGCCCGTCGAGCATCCCGAGCCGGTCGCCGGGGCTGTCGAGGAAACCGAGGTCGGCCATGAGCCTCTCCGCGTAGAGCGCCCAGCCCTCGCCGTGTCCCGAGGTCCAGCTCGAGAGCCGGCGCCACGTGTTGAGGGTGTCGCGCTCATGGACTGCCTGCCCGACCTGCAGGTGGTGGCCCGGGACGCCCTCGTGGTAGACGGTCGTCTTCTCGCGCCACGTGTTGAACGTGGTGACCGACGGCGGCACGGACCACCACATGCGGCCGGGCCGGCTGAAGTCGTCGCTCGGGCCGGTGTAGTAGATGCCGCCGTTGTGCGTCGGCGCGATGAGGCACTCGAGAGTCTGCACGGGGACGGAGATGTCGAAGTGCGTACCGTTGAGGGCGGCGATCGCTGCGTCTGAGGTCTCCTGCATCCACGCCCGCAGCTCGGCCGTGCCGTGCAGGGTGAGCGTCGGGTCGGCGTCGAGCACCGCGACTGCCTGGCCGACCGTGGCCCCCGGCCCGGCGATGCGCTCGGCGACCCGTTGCTGCTCGTCGACTACGCGCGCGAGCTCCTCGAGCCCCCACTGGTAGGTCTCCTCGAGATCGACCGTCGCACCGAGGAAGTAGCGGGACCACAGCGCGTAGCGGTCACGACCTGCGGCGTCGGCCTCGGGGGCCTGCGGGGCCAGCTCATCGCGCAGGAACGCCGTGAGCGTCGCGTAGGCGCCGCGCGCCGCGGTCGCGCCCCGCTCGAGCTCGGCGCGCACGAGCGAGCATGCGGACGAGTCGTCGAGCACGATGTTCGCGGCCGGGCCGTGCACGAACGACGTGAAGAACGAGGTCGTGGGGTCGGCGAGATCGCCTGCCTGAGCGATCGCGTCCGCGACCTGGCGGATCGCAGCGACGCGTCCGCGCGAAGCCGACTCGCGGAGCGACTCGACGTACCCGTCGACGGCGCCGGGGAGGGCGTTGAGACGCGCGGCGATGTTCTCCCAGTCGTTGATCGACCCTGTGGGCATGAGGTCGAACACGTCGCGCAGGCCCTGGACGGGTGAGGCGATGTTGTTGAGGTCGGCGAGCAGCTCGCCGGCGGCATGGAGCTCGAGCTCGATCCCGAGGCGCTCCTGCATCGCAGCCAGAGTGACCTCGTCGGTGGCGTCGCTCGGGGCGTGCGCGTCGAGTGCGACCAGCGTGCCGCGGGCCGCGTCGGCGCGGGACGCGTGGCCTGCCGGTGACAGGTCCGTCATCTCGTGGTCGTGGCCCGCGATCCCCATCGCGGTCGCCGCGAGCGGGTCGAGCGCCGCCGAGGTGGCGACGTAGGCGTCGGCGATCGCGTCGATCGGAGAAGCGTCGCGGCGCCGTGTTGCACCCGGTCCTGAGGTGATTGTGGTCATTGCTTGACCATATCGCCATGCCGCGCGACCCACCCTCACCTCGTCCTGTCGGTGTCCGACATACCGGTGGGGTCCCGCTCAGCGATAGGCCGCCGCCTGGAGGTCGAACAGCTCGGCGTACAGCCCGCCGAGCGCCACGAGCTCGTCGTGCGAGCCGGACTCGGTGACGCGACCGTCCGCCACGACGAGGATGAGGTCGGCCATCCGCGTCGAGTCCCGCGGCGAATCGCTCGGCCTGCAGCCGGAACAGCCGCGCATAGTGCCCGTCCGCGCCCATCAGCTCGTCGTGCGAGCCCTGTTCGACGACACGGCCCGCGTCGATGACGACGATGTGGTCGGCGCGTCGCACGCTCGAGAACCGGTGCGAGATCAGCACGGTCGTCACGCCGCGCGTCAGCTCGACGAACCGGTCGAAGAACGCCGCCTCGGCACGCACGTCGAGAGCTGCGGTCGGCTCGTCGAGGACGAGCACCCGCGCACCCGCCGCGAGAGCGTAGAGCGAGCGGGCGATCGCTACCCGCTGCCACTGACCTCCGGACAGGTCGGTCCCGTCCGTGTACGCGCGCGAAAGGGGAGTGGCCAGGCCGAGCGGCAGCGGGTCGAGAGCCGCGAGGATCCCGGCGCGGTCAGCCGCGTCACGCACGGCCGCCTCGTCGCGCGGGACGTGCACCGCACCGAGCGCGATGTTGTCCGCCGCCGACATCTCGTAGCGCACGAAGTCCTGGAAGATGACGCTGATCTGCCGCCGCCAGGCCGCGACGTCGAGGTCGGCGAGGTTGACCCCGTCGGACGTGATCGAGCCCGAGGTCGGCTCGTACAAGCGGGTGAGAAGTTTGACGAGCGTCGTCTTCCCGGCGCCGTTGATCCCGACGATCGCTGTGCTGCGGCCGGCCGGCAGGTCGAGGTCGAGACCGTCGAGCACGGTCCTGTCGCTCCCTGGGTAGTGGAAGCCGACCTGCTGGAACCGCACGGCGATGCCCTGCCTTGCCGGCGGGACACCGGCGACGCCGTCGGATCGCCCCAGGTCGTGCGCGCGAGCGATGCGCGACTCGAACTCCTCGAGCGCGCTGACGGACTGCATGCCGTACTGCGTGGCCACGTCCGACTCGGGGTAGTGCTCGCCGAGCAGGAGGGCGGCGACCACCGACTGCAGGCCGAGCGTCAGGCCGGTGAGCGTGATGTCGCTCGCGGCAGCGCCCCGCGCGAGCGCGACGAGCACGCCCGCGCCGATCACGAGCCCGACCGACGTGTATCCGAGGTACGGCCGCAGGTAGACCGCGCGCCGCCGTGCGCTGACCGGCGCGAGCATCGATCTCGTCGCGTCCTCGTACCGGTCGCCGAACCAGCCCGACAGCCCGAACACGCGCATCTCCTTCGCCGCCCCGGGCCCCATCGCGACGTCTCGCAGGTACGCGGCGCGCCGCCGGATGCCGGTGCCGTCGCGCCACACGGTCGAGTACCTCCGCAGCCCGCCGCGCTGCCCGTACCGGAAGAGCATCGTGGCTGCGACGAGTGCCATCGCGGCCACCCACGACGACGCCACGGCGACGATGACTGCGAACCCGGTGAGCCGCACATACCGCGCGATCAGCGCAAGGAGGCTGGCACAGGCGTCCCCGCCGGTCTGGAAGTCGGCGTCGATGTGCCGGGTCGCCTCGCTGAGCGCGTCGAGTGTCTCCTGGTCCTCCATGGGCCCGATTCCCGTCGACCGCAGCGTGCTCGCGAGGATCCGATCACGGAGCAGACCGTCGACGCGGCGCTTCATCCGGACGCCGAGCGCCTCTGCGCGGGTGCGAGGAGATGCTGCCCGCAGAATGCGACGGCCGCGAGCAGGAACTCCCGGACGAGCGTGTCCCACGCGGGCGAGCCGACGCCGCCCGTGACGGCCGCTGGGACGTGCCCGACGACGATGCTCGTGGCGACGACGAACGCCACCGGCAGGAGCCCGAGCACGAGGTTGAGCATGATCAGCGTGGCGACCAGGGCGGGGCCCGCTGTGGGCAGCAGCCGGAGGATCGAGATCCGGGGCACGACGGCTGCGGTGTGCCAGGTGCGGATCACGACGTGCGGTTAGCGGTCGGACGTCGCCCGGAGCGTGCCGTCTCGCGACGTGCGACGCCTGTCAGCCGCGCAGGCTCCAGCGCCAGGCGTCCGGTCCCGGCGCGGCCCTCACCGGGTCGCCCCGCATCGCACGGGCGCGGTCGCGCCACATCGAACGTGTCGCCCGCTCGTCGCTGTCATCGGACCGGGCCGACGCGGCGGCCAGCCCGGCGACGAGCGCTGCGAGCTCGATGTCGTCGGGCGCGCCGCGCACCACCCGGACGCTCGCGCGGCGGTGCGCGGCGGGCTCGGGTCCGTTCACTCGATGTCGTCCTCGTCGTCGTCCGGCTCGAACTCGACCGGCACACCGCGCGACGCGCCCCACTCGGTCACGTCGAAACCGCGTTCGGTGAGACGGCGGGCGATCTCAGCGCCGCCGTCGTCGACGATGCCGAGCACCGAGTCCATCGACAGGTCCGAGGTGCCCGTGGGCGGCCCGACGATGAAGCCCAGGTGGAACGTGTCGAGCTCCTCGTCCTGCGGGGGCAGGTCGGCGTCGGCCTCGGTGCCGTCGTCCCACGTCATGCCCGTCAGGTCCGAGTGCAGGCCGAGCCTGTCGTGCAGCACGTCGTACAGCTCAGCGTTGAGGTTCGACACGCGTGACTCGAGCGCGAGGATGCGGGGGTCCTCGTCGGCCTCGTGCGCGCCGAACTCGGCCCGCACGCCGACGGCGGCATCGATGTACTCGTGCAGGCTCGCGGACAGCGCGTCGACGACGCTGTGCAGGTCGCTCGGGTCGACCCCGTGCAAGGGCTCGGCGCCGTGCGCCGGGTTGTCCCCGTGCTCGTCGTGGTCGTCGTGGTCGCTCATGGTGTCCTCACTCGTCGAGTCTGCCTCACAGAGGGATGTTCCCGTGCTTGCGGGGCACCGTCGTGGCACGCTTCGTGCGCAGCAGGCGCAGCGCCCGGACGATCTCCCCGCGCGTGCGCGACGGCGCGATGACGGCGTCGACGTACCCCCGCTCGGCGGCGTCCCACGGGTTGACGATGGCGTCCTCGTACACGGCCGTGAGACGCGCCCGCTCCGCGTCCTCGTCACCGCCTGCGTCGGCGACCGCCTTGAGCGCGCCGCGCTGCAGGATGTTCACCGCGCCGCCCGCACCCATGACCGCGATCTGCGCGGTCGGCCAGGCGAGGTTCACGTCGGCGCCGAGCTGCTTGGAGCCCATGACGATGTACGCGCCGCCGTAGGCCTTGCGCGTGATGACGGTGACCAGCGGGACCGTCGCCTCCGCGTACGCGTAGATGAGCTTCGCGCCACGCCGGATGATGCCGTTCCACTCCTGGTCGGTACCCGGCAGGAACCCGGGCACGTCGACGAACGTCACGACGGGGAGGTTGAACGCGTCGCACGTCCGCACGAACCGCGCGGCCTTCTCGGCGGCGTTGATGTCCAGGGTCCCGGCCATCGCGAGCGGCTGGTTGGCCACGATGCCGACGGGGTGACCTTCGACGTGCCCGAACCCGATCAGGATGTTCTGGGCGTAGAGGGGCTGGACCTCGAGGAGCACACCCTCGTCGAGCACGTGCTCGACGACGGTGCGCATGTCGTAGGGCTGCGAGTCGGAGTCCGGCACGAGCGTGTCGAGCTCCTCGTCCGCGGACGTCACGCCGAGGTCCGACTCGTGCGCGTACGTCGGGGGGTCGGTGAGGTTGTTCGCGGGCAGGTAGGACAGCAACGAGCGCACGTAGTCGAGCGCGTCGTTCTCGTCGGCCGCCAGGTAGTGCGCGACGCCTGACTTCGTGTTGTGCGTCGTGGCACCGCCGAGCTCCTCGAAGCCGACGTCCTCGCCGGTGACGGTGCGGATCACGTCGGGGCCGGTGATGAACATGTTGGAGGTGCCGTCAGCCATGACGATGAAGTCGGTGAGGGCGGGGGAGTACACCGCGCCGCCGGCCGACGGGCCGAGGATGAGGCTGATCTGCGGGATGACGCCCGACGCCGCGACGTTGCGCCGGAAGATCTCGGCGAACTGGGTCAGGCCGGCGACACCCTCCTGGATGCGCGCGCCGCCGCCGTCACTGATACCGACGAGCGGGACCCCCATGCGCAGGGCGAGGTCCATGACCTTGGTGATCTTCTGGCCGTGCACCTCGCCGACGCTCCCGCCGAACACCGTGAAGTCCTGCGAATAGATCGCGACGGGTCGGCCGTCGATGGTCCCGTGGCCGACGACGACGCCGTCGCCCGCGATCCGCTTCGCCTGGAGCCCGAAGTTGGTCGAGCGGTGCTTGACGAACGCGTCGAGCTCGGTGAAGGAGTCCGGATCGAGGAGCGCATCGATCCGCTCCCGGGCGGTCTTCTTGCCGCGCGCGTGCTGCTTCACGGCAGCTGCTGCTTCGGCGGTCGTCGCGGCGTCGTCGTGGCGCGTCGCGAGGTCGGCGAGCTTGTCGGCAGTCGTGCTGAGCCGAGGGCTCGGGTCTGCAGCGGTGGAGGCGGCCGTGGGGGCAGCCGGGCCTGCAGCGGGGGTCGGGTCGGTCACCCCCCGAGGCTAGACGTCCGGACCGCCCGACAGGATGCTGCCGGACGACCGTGTCGGGGCGGCGGGGTCGGCGGTTACCGCCAACCCCGCCGCCCCCGGGGCGACACGCGGGGAGTCGCGACCAGGTCCGCGCGAGGGTGGTGGCAGGAGCGCGCGCGCGGTGACCGGTGGGGATGGGGGGG
>JABBOW010000174.1 GCA_012927595.1 Cellulomonas sp. | reverse complement strand
TCAGGCGCGGCATCAGCACGGCGCTCGCGCCGGTCGTTGCGCCGTAGATCGCACCGAGCATCGCGTACTTGGCCTCCTGCCGGGTCTCGACGATGCCGGCGTCGACGACGCCCTGGTAGAGGTCGGCCTGGCGGCCAGCGGCTGCCATCGCCCCGTCGCCGGACATCGCCGCGAGCACACGCGGTTCGAGCTGTGCGGCGTCCGCGACAACCAGCCGCCACCCTGGATCCGCCCGGACGGCCCCGCGAATGCTCGCGGGCAGCTGCAGTGCACCGCCTCCGCTCGTCGCCCACCGTCCGGTGACCACGCCTCCGGGCACGTAGTCGGGCCGGAACCGGCCATCGTGGACCCACGCCTCCATCCACGCCCACCCGTTGGCGCTGAGCAGGCGGGCGAGCTTCTTGTAGGCGAGCAGCGGCGGGGTGACCGGATGGTCGAGCGCGCGGATCTCGCCCGTCCGCGTCGAGGTGACGTCGAGCCCTGCGGACCGCAGCGCGCGCAGCAGGTCCGGCTGGGAGTCGAGGTTCAGCGTCGGCTGACCGAGCGCGCCGCGGACGTCGTCGGCGAGCGCCTCAAGCCTGCTCGGACGGCCACCGCCGCGCGGTCGGTCCCCGAGCACGCGGGTCAGGAGCTCGTCGTGGACGTCGACGCTCCACGGCATCCCGTCGTCGCGCATCTCGGCGGCGATCAGCGCACCCGTCGACTCAGCCGTGAGCAGCAGCCGCAGCCGGCCGGGCTCGAGCGACCCGGCGATCGCCGCGAGCTGGGCCTGCAGCTCGGCGAGCTCGTCCGGCCCGTGGTCTCCGCTGGCGGGCCCATCTCGCGGGTCGTCGAACAGGCTGACCTCGACGGGCCTGGGGGCGCCCGGACGCGGACCGTCCCAGGGGCCCCGCGGAGCGAGCGCGAGCGCTGAGTCGGAGCACCGGGCGCTGCCCCGGAGGATCGCGTGGCACAACCGCAGGTCATGGCACCGCTCGAGCCGCACTCCGGCGGCGAGCAGCGACGGGTACCAGCGGGCGGTGTCGTCCCACGCCCAGCGAGGATGGGAGGCCTCGCGCCCGACGACGGCCGCCACGAGATCACCCGCGGCGACCTCGACCCGTGCGAGCGGCTGCCCGTCGTCGGCGACGTCCTGCAGCGCGACGGCACCCTCGGGACCACCGGTGACGAGAACGAAGGACACGGTCCATTGTTGCGGACAGCCCCGACACTCCACACGCCGCACCTCACCCTGGCGCGCGGGAGCCCTGGGCCCGCAGCCGTGTGCTCTGGCTGCGGGCCCAGGGCCCCGACCACGTCAGGTCAGCCGCTGACCTTGATGATCGCCCCGGCGTTCGGGGTCGGGTCGGCAGATCCGACGCTGACGTACATGGAGCCGTCAGGACCTTGCGCGATCCCGCCGGGCAGGGGCAGCCGGCCGCCCCCGATCCGCGTCCGGACGGTGGGCGTCGCGAACGGGATCTTGACGACGTCGCCGGGCGGGCCGGCGGTGGCCGGCTGGAACATCTCCGCGGCCCAGAAGTTGCCGGACCGGTCGAACGTGCACGCCGACACGGTCGTCAGGCCGGTTGCCCACACCGTCGGGACCGTGGGGTAGCTCGCGTTCGGGTCGACGCGCCAGACGGACGACCGATCGGGTCCGCCTGGGACGAAGAGGTTGAAGACGAGGTCGAGCGTGCCGACGTAGAGCATGCCGTCCGGTCCTTGGGCGATGCAGGTCGGCGTCGAGTCGCGCACCGCGTCGTTGGGGATGTAGGCGATGACCCGGTTGGTGCCGTCCTTCATGACCTCACTGATGGTGTTCGCGCCCGCGTCGGCGACGAACGTGCGGATCGAGTCGGTGTTCGGGTCGGTCGTCACGAGCACGCCGTAGGGGTTCGAGTCCGGGAAGTCGGAGAACAGCGACGCGTGGTCCGCGGTCCACTGGTACTGCTGGTCGCCGACGTTGCTGACGTCGGTCGCAGCTCCGGTGGCACCGTCGAGGCGGTAGAGGTGGCCGGCCTGCGGGGCGGCCAGACCGGCTGCCGCCAGCCCCTTGGTCGACTCGCTCATGATCATCTTGACCTGACAGCCGTTGCGTTGCCCGTTGCTCTTCTTCATGCACCCCGAACCCGTGGCGCTGATGCCCTCCGGGCCGAGGACCTCGGGCCCGTGGTCTGTGTCGTACACGCTCGAGAACCTGGTGGACCACGCGGGAGTCAGGGACGACCCCGAGTACTTCGTGACACTGCCGGTGTCCGTCAGGTTGAAGCCGGGCGCAGGTGAGAGCCACGATCCCGACTGCGCGACGTAGAGGCTGCCCTGCCCGTCGAACGCGACACCCCGAGGCGCGTTCAGGCCGGTGATGACCGGCGAGATGGTCGGTGTCGACGGCGCACCCGACGCGCTGGACACCGCGCTTCCGAACAGCGCGACCGCACTCAGGCTGACCGCCGCGAGCACGCGCCTGTGGATCAAGTTCTTCATGACGATCTCCGTCCCGACGGACGGTCAGCAGGGGGCTGGGCATCCGTCAGCTGGTCGAGTTGGATGACGTGCTTCCTTGCGCGTTGACCCCGGCCGGGTCGTGCTGAGGTGGACCGGCGGACATGCCCGACCACTCACGACACAAATCGGACTCTACGCCCGTATAGGACAAAGGTCCCGCCTCGATCGTGGGTGAACGCTCGCGCCATTCCCCTGGCCTGGGCGGTGCGGTGGCCGAGCGCGGGGTGCACCCGGGCGACTGCGGACTCGCCGCGCGCTGCGGTTCACCGACCGGCTGGAGCACCGGCTCACCACGCCGCCGGACGCCGACGGGCGCCCGGGGTGGGAGCTCCTGGCGCCGAGCCGGTCGCCGTACATCGCCGTGCTGGCCGAGGACGGCAGCCGGTCGGAGTTCGTGGTGATCCTCGGTCCGCGCAGCTACCTGTTGGCAGTCTGCTTCGGTCGGGTTGCCGTCAAGGGCAGCCCCGAGGAGCTCGCAGCGTCTGCGATCGACGCGATCGGGACCATGGGCGCGGGGTGCACGGTCCCCCCGACCGAGTGCCGGTTGGTCGGGCTCCCCGCCGTCGGGTACACGATCACCTTCCCCTCGGGGGCGGTCTTGCAGGAGTGGAAGCTCGCCCACGAGGGCTGGGTCTGGGGCTTCGGCGTCCTCGTGCACGACGACGAGGGCCTCGCGGCCCACCTGCTGGCCCGCGAAGCCCTCGACACGTTCCGGTGGATCCCGCCGATCCCGCACGCAGCGGACGTCGGAGGTTGACACCGAGCTCTCAGACGAGAGCGGGGTAGTCCGTGTACCCGACCGCGCCGCCGCCGTAGAAGGTGGACGGGTTGGGCTCGTTGAGCTCGGCGCCCGCCCGCCACCGGACGTCCAGGTCGGGGTTCGCGAGGAACTCCCGCCCGACGGCCACGACGTCCGCCAGGTCGCGGTCGAGGATGTCTGCCACGTCCTCGAGGGACGTCACGCCGCCGAACCCGGAGTTGACGATGACCGGGCCCCCGAACCGCTGGCGCAGGTCCCGCACGAGGTCGGACGCCGGGTCAGCGAGGATGCTCAGGTAGGCCATACCGAGAGGGGCGATGGCGTCGACCAGGTTCTCGTAGACGGCGCGGGTCTCGGCCGCGTCCTCCTCGAGGACGCCCTGGATGTTGTGCGACGGCGAGATCCGCATCCCGACGCGCTCGGCACCGATCGCGTCGGCGACCGCCCGCACGACCTCGATGACGAGGCGCGCGCGGTTCGCGGGCGTGCCGCCGTACGCGTCGACCCGTTGGTTGGTCGATGGCGCGAGGAACTGGTGGAGGAGATAGCCGTTGGCCGCGTGGATCTCGACGCCGTCGAGGCCCGCCTCGACCGCCTTCGTCGCCGCGTCGACGAACTCCGCGACGATGCCGGGCAGCTCGCTGGTCTCCAGGGCGCGCGGGGTCACCATCGGGTGGACGCCGGTCGCCGTGACGATCGTGCCCGGCGCTGCGATCGCGCTCGGAGCGACGCTCTCCAGACCGCGCTTGTTGTCGGGGTGGGCGATACGGCCGACGTGCATGAGCTGCACGACGATCCGCCCGCCGCGGGCGTGGACGGCGTCGGCCACGTGCCGCCACCCCTCCACCTGCGCCGCGGTGTGGATGCCGGGGGTGTCGAGGTAGCCCTGGCCGACGGCACTGGGCTGCGTGCCCTCGGTGATGAGCAGACCGGCCCCGGCGCGCTGGGCGTAGTACTCGGCGCTCAGCGGGGTCGGGACCTGGCCTGCACCGGCCCGGTTGCGGGTCAGCGGGGCCATGACGAATCGCTGGGGAAGGTCCCAGGTGCCGAGACGGACGGGGGTGAAAGGTGTCACAAGCACGCGGATGCGCTCTTTTCTCGTGGTGGGGATGGTGGGGCCGCGCCGACTCAGAGCCGGACGACCATCTTTCCGGTGTTGGCGCCGGCCAGGAGGTCGATGAAGGCCTGGGGCGCCGCGTCGAGGCCCTTGCGGACGGTCTCGTCCCAGCGCAGCGAGCCGTCGGCCAGCCAGCCGACGACCTTCTCGTGGAACTCCGGCATGAGGTCCCGGTGCCCGCCGACGAGGAAGCCCTGCAGCGTCAGCTGCTTGCCGATCGCGAGCGCGAGGTTGCGCGGCGCTGCGGGCGGCTCGGTGCTGTTGTACTGCGAGATCGCGCCGCACAGGGCGACGTGGCCGCCGTTGTTGAGCGAGTCGATGGCCGCCTCGAGGTGGTCACCGCCGACGTTGTCGAAGTAGACGTCGATGCCGTCCGGGGCCGCGGCGCGCAGCTGGTCGGCGACCGGCCCGTCGTGGTAGTTGAAGGCCGCGTCGAACCCGAGCTCGCGCAGCCGAGCGACCTTGGCGGGCGAGCCTGCGCTGCCGATCACACGGGCGGCGCCGCTCAGCTTAGCGATCTGCCCGACGAGCGAGCCGACGGCGCCGGCCGCGCCCGAGACGAAGACCGTGTCGCCGGGACGGAACCGAGCGGCGGCCATGAGGCCCGCGTACGCGGTGAGGCCGGTCATGCCGAGCACACTGAGGTAGGCCGACTCCGGGGCAGCCACCGCGTCGACAACCGTCACGGCCGTCGCCGGCACGACGGCGTGCTCGCGCCAGCCCAGGCCGTGGAGCACGATCTGGCCGATGTGGACGTCCGGGCTCGCGGACACGATGACCTCGCCGACTGCGGCGCCGTCGAGCGGCCGGTCGACCTGGAACGGGGGGGCGTACGACTTCACGTCGTTCATCCGCCCGCGCATGTACGGGTCGACCGACATGTAGTGGTTCGCCACGACGACCTGGCCGTCGGCCGGTGCGGGCAGCTCGATGGTCTCCAGGCGGAAGTTCTCCGGCGTCGGCCACCCCTGCGGGCGCGACGCGAGCACGATCTGACGGGTCTTGGTCGGCGTGATCATCAGTCCTCCACGACTGTCAGGGTGACCTCGATGTTGCCGCGCGTGGCGTTCGAGTACGGGCACACGAGATGCGCCTTCTCGACCAGCTCGACCGCCTCCTCGTGCGGGAGGTCGGGGATGACGACCTCGAGGGTGACCCGCAGCGCGAAGCCACCGGAGTCGTTGGGGCCGATGCCGACCAGCGCGCCGACGCTCGAGCTGCCGAGGTCGACCTTGGCCGCCCGGGCCACCGACTGGAGCGCCGAGTGGAAGCACGCGGCGTATCCAGCGGCGAAGAGCTGTTCGGGGTTGGCCCCGTCGCCGGAGCCGCCCATCTCACGCGGGACCGCCAGGTCGAGATCGACGCGGCCGTCCGGCGTCTGCGTGCGGCCGTTGCGGCCGTCGCCCGTCGCGAGTGCCTCCGCGGTGTAGAGAACCTTCAACGTCCCGCTCCTTCATGGGGGGTGCCGTCGTCCCGTGCGGGACGACGGTCAGGCGTTCGCGTCGCGCGTGCCGGCCGCGTCGCAGAACCGGTGGGCGAGCGATCGCAGTGTCGACACCTCGTCGGGTGTCATGTCGATCGACGCGTGGAGCCGGTGCTGCACCTGCGCGACGTCCGAGCGGATCTCGTGCCCCCGGGGGGTCAGGTGCACCGTCACCCGGCGCTCGTCCGCGGTGTCACGACGGCGCTCGACGAGGCCCGTGTCCGCCAGGCGTCGCAGCAGCGGGGACAACGTGCCGCTGTCGAGGTGCAGCCTGGTGCCGAGGGCCGACACGGTTGCGCCGTCGTCCTCCCAGAGCGCGAGCATCGTGACAAACTGCGTATAAGTGAGCCCGAGGTCCGCCAGGGCGTCCCGGTAGGCGTTGGTCGCGGCCCGCGACGCGCTGTACAGCGCGAAGCACAGCTCGTCGTCCAGCCTCAGCTCCGGCTCCATGCGAGAACCATTGCACACAATTGAACCGGAGGCAACTCAGTTGTGCGCAACCCGATAGTGCATCCGGCGCCGAAGCGGGGCGTCTACAGGTCGCCCGGATTGATGAGGAACTCCCCGGCGTCCGCGATCTCGCCGCCGACGACTCCCTGCAACGCCCGGGCGATCGAGTGGACGTGCGGCATGGCACGACCGCGCGCGACCCGGTGCGCGAACGACGGGCGTTCAAGCTCGAGCTCCTCGACGTCGGTCGGCTCCCACCGCACGCGGTACGCGAGCGCCCCGCCCGCAGCCCAGGGCAGTCCGCGCAGCAGGGGCGGCAGGGCCTCCTCGCCCCCGACCTCGACCGCGATCATGCCGTCGACACCGAGGTCGACCAGCGCGCCGTAACCCTCGAGCACGACCGGCTCGGAGAGCACGGCACCGTCGAACGCGTCGGCCTCGGCCGCCAGGTGCCGGCGCCGGCGCTCGTCGCTGACCCCGTGGCGCTCGAGAGCCTTGCGCAGGCCTCTGCCACCTGGTTCGGGGACACCGAGCTCGGCGAGGCCGGAAGCTGCCCGTCGTCCGGCGTCGTCCGCTGGACCGTGCCAGGGCACGCCCTCCATCGCGAGGCGAGCGCGCGGAACGACGTGCTGGACGACGGCGAGCAGCTCGTCGGGCTCGAGCCACCGGTCGGTGAACACCGTGAGGTCGATCGTGGCGTCGAGGTCGGGGCGCAGGACCACACCCCTCTCGCCGGTGCGGACAGCGCCGCCGAGCCGACGCGCAGCGGCGACGAGCCACAGGAGCACTCGCTCCTCCTCGCGGACAGGCATCGCGTCCGCGAAGGCGCGCTTGAGCCCGTCACGGTCACCGCCGGGGTACGGGGGCTCGCCGCGCTCACGCGGGCACCGCACGTCGTAGATCGTCGTCGTCACGGCAGGGAGCCCCAGGCTGACGGCATCCGCGGAGGTGACAGAGTACGGGCCGGTCAGGGTCGACAAGCGTGACACCCGCAGCACACCGGTCGACGCGGCGAGGCTCCGGGCGCCGCGTCCGCCACCGGAGCGCCGCACCTGGACGCCGGGCATGGTCTCCCAGGCGGCGGCCGGAAAGCGACTGATCGCCAGCACCTCGAGCTCGTCGACACCGACGCCGTCCGGGAGCGCGAGCAGGTGTCTCGTCCGCACCTCGGGGTCGTGGACGGGCAGCGGCGGGAACTCCGGCTGCGGTGACGTCACGAGAGGCCTACACCTCCGAGCGGTGGAAGTTCTGCCAGGAACGAGACGCCGTCGGCCCACGCTGACCTTGGTATCGCGACCCGTACCTGTCAGAACCGTACGGGAACTCGGCGGCCGACGACAGGCGGAAGAAGCAGAGCTGGCCGATCTTCATGCCAGGCCACAGCAGGATCGGCAGCGTCGCGACGTTGGACAGCTCGAGGGTGACGTGACCCGAGAAGCCCGGGTCGATGAAGCCCGCGGTCGAGTGCGTCATGAGGCCGAGCCGGCCGAGCGAGGACTTGCCCTCGAGCCGCGCCGCGATGTCGTCCGGGAGGGTCACGCACTCGAACGTGGACCCGAGCACGAACTCGCCTGGGTGCAGCACGAACGGGTCGCTCTTCGCGACGTCGACCAGGTGGGTCAGGTCGGGCTGGTCGATCGACGGATCGATGACGGGGTACTTGTGGTTGTCGAACAGCCGGAAGAAGCGATCGAGGCGCACGTCGACGCTCGACGGCTGGATCATCGCGGGGTCGTACGGGTCGAGCCGCACCCGCTCGGAGTCGAGCTCGGTACGGATGTCGCGATCGGAGAGCAGCACGGGTCAACGGTAACGGTCGGCCCGTGCTGCTCTGCGTCGATCTGCGGCAGGTCAGCCGACGAGCACGCCGTCCGTGACCGGCTCGGTGTCCGGGTCGGGTCGGTCGGCCGCGACGACCTTCTTGTAGTCGGCGAGCTCGACGTACAGCTCGTCCTTCAGCGGGTTGCGGTGCTTCACGACGATCGTGCGGATCTGGTAGACCGCGACGGCGATGTTCGCGGCCAGCGAGAGCGCGCTGACGAGGAAGAGCGCCGTGGTGCTGTGGGACGAGGCGACGGCGAACTTCGAGTCGGTCACGAACCCGGGGACCGCCATCGTGAACATCATCCAGAACGCGAGCGTCTGGGCGCGGTGCTGGAGCCAGGCGCCCTTCTTGATGAAGAACGCAGGGATCGTGCACGACACGAGGAGCGCGGCGCCGGCGTAGAACGCATGGTCGGAGACCGCGTTGTAGACGTAGGCGAAGTTCCAGAGGTCGTAGGCGATGATCCAGAACCAGACCATGTCGGGCCACATCATGTCCTTCTGGCGGCCCTTGCTGATGAAGATCCCGGCCCAGCCGCAGATCGTCAGGAGGTTGAGCAGGCCGGCGATGCCGTTCATGATGTTCCACGAGCCGCCAACCATCATGACGCCGTCGATCAGGCCGTGCATGCCGTAGACCTGGAAGTCACGGATCACGGCCTCGAAGATGTTCAGACCGAGGATCGCGGCCGGAAACATGAGCGCGTACCGGTTGGCGGCGACCCGGCGGCTGAAGCGCAGCACCATGAAGCCGAGGACCCCGGCGAGGGCCGAGTAGACCTTGACCCAGTGGAACCAGGTGCCGGTGCTCGAGTCCGGACCGGCGGTGGTCGGCCAGACGAAGACCGTGAGCACGACCGGGAGCGCGACGAACAGGGCGAGGGACGCCCACTTGCTGGCCCGGGCTATCTCGTTGGCGAGCATCAGCGCTGCGACGACTGCGAACCACATGAGGGCCGAGTACCACGGGATCGATGCAAACAGGAACACGTGCGTCCATCTCCTCGGAGCTGAGCTGACCGGCCTGCGAAGGCCCTTACAGGTAGAGCGTCTGTCTGACGATCCCGACCAGGACGCTGTCCTCGGTCTCGGGGTGCGAGCGCGTCAGGCCGATCAGCCCGTAGACCAGGACGGTGAAGGTCTCACGGACGTTCTTGATCGCGATCTCGTGGCGTCGGGCGTATGCCTCGACGGTGGTGGCCCGGATGCAGTCGACGACGGCCTCGACGGCACGGTCGACGAACCGGAGGTACAGCCCTGCGTTCTCCACGCGGTGCAGGTCGGCCCGGAGCGGGTCGTCGGTCTCCAGCACGCGGCGGAACATCCCGATGCAGTCGACGAGCGCGCGGTCGATGTTGCCGACCTCGCGCTCGGAGTCCCACGCGCGCACGGCCTCGACGAACTCGGCCACGTAGGCCGCGAGGACGACCTCGACGAGCCCGTCCATGCCCCCGAAGTAGTGGTAGATCAGCCCGCGCGTGATCCCGACGCGCTCGGCGACGTCCTTGAGCGTCGTCCTGGAGATGCCCTGCTCCTTGAACAGCGCCCGGGCCGCGGTGACGATCTCGACCTTGCGCACGTCGGGGGGCTTGATCGACCGCACCGGCGCGCCGGTACCTTCGACCTCTCGCCCCATGGGTGGCCTCTCGCGTCGATACCCGTCCAGCGTCCGGAACGCGCCTCGAACGAGCCGGCGCAGCGTGACCTGTGTCACCCTAGCGACCCTATTGACACTGTGTCAATGGGGTCCTGCGTCGAAGCGTTTCCCAGGCAGGGGTGTGCGGCTATGCTCTAGCCAGGGATCGCATGGGAGCGCTCCCCCGCACCGACTGCACGTCGGTCACGGATGGCTGCAGCGCAGGTGCAGATGCCGACGGGACCTCAGCGTGGAACTTCTGAGCACCTGAGAGGCGCAACCATGCGTTACGGCCATTTCGACGACGAGACGCGCGAGTACGTCATCACGACGCCGCACACCCCGTACCCCTGGATCAACTACCTCGGCTCGGAGCAGTTCTTCTCGCTCATCTCCCACCAGGCCGGCGGGTACTCGTTCTACCGCGACGCCAAGATGCGCCGGCTCACGCGCTACCGCTACAACAACATCCCCGCCGATGCCGGTGGCCGCTACTTCTACGTGAACGACGGCGGCGACGTGTGGACCCCGTCCTGGCTGCCGATCAAGGCCGACCTCGACAGCTTCGAGTGCCGCCACGGCCTCGGGTACACGCGCATCACGGGCGAGCGCGGCGGCCTGTCCGTCGACACGTTGTTCTTCGTGCCGATGGGCGAGACTGCCGAGATCCAGAAGGTCACGCTCACCAACACGTCGGACCAGGCCAAGACGGTCACGCTCTTCTCGTTCGTCGAGTTCTGCCTGTGGAACGCCCAGGACGACCAGACGAACTACCAGCGCAACCTCTCCATCGGCGAGGTGGAGATCGAGAACGACGGGCCCTACGGCTCGGCGATCTACCACAAGACCGAGTACCGCGAGCGCCGCGACCACTACGCCGTCTACGGCGTCAACGCCCACGCCGCGGGCTTCGACACGGACCGCGACACCTTCGTCGGCGCCTACAACGGGCTCGGTGAGGCGGCCGTGCCGCGCGCCGGGGTCTCGGCCAGCTCGGTCGCGTCGGGCTGGTACCCGATCGGCTCGCACTCCCTCGAGATCGCCCTCGAGCCCGGCGAACGCGCGAGCTACACCTACGTGCTGGGCTACGTCGAGAACCCCCAGGACGAGAAGTGGGCCCCGGCCGACGAGGCCGCGGGCATCGAGGCGCTGCAGGTCATCAACAAGACCCGCGCCCACGAGCTGCTGAGCCGCTTCGCGACGAACGAGCAGACCGATGCGGCCTTCGACGCGCTGCGCACGTACTGGCACGACCTGCTCTCGACCTACACGGTGACAAGCACCGACGACAAGCTGGACCGGATGGTCAACATCTGGAACCAGTACCAGTGCATGGTCACGTTCAACATGTCCCGGTCGGCGTCGTTCTTCGAGACCGGGATCGGCCGCGGGATGGGCTTCCGCGACTCCAACCAGGACCTGCTCGGGTTCGTCCACCTCATCCCCGAGCGGGCCCGCGAGCGCATCCTCGACATCGCCGCGACGCAGTTCCCCGACGGGTCGGCGTACCACCAGTACCAGCCGCTCACGAAGCGCGGGAACAACGACATCGGCTCGGGCTTCAACGACGACCCGCTGTGGCTCGTGCTCGGCGTGGCCGCGTATGTCAAGGAGACCGGCGACTTCGGGATCCTCGACGAGAGCGTCGCGTTCGACAACGACCCCGCGCTCGCGGACACCCTCTTCGAGCACCTGACCCGCTCGTTCAACTTCACCGTCGAGAACCTCGGGCCGCACGGCCTGCCGCTCATCGGCCGCGCCGACTGGAACGACTGCCTCAACCTCAACTGCTTCTCGACCGAGCCGGGCGAGTCGTTCCAGACGACCGAGAACCAGGCCGGTGGAGTCGCCGAGTCCGTGTTCATCGCCGCGCAGTTCGTCTACGCCGGGCCGGAGTACGCCGAGCTGGCGGAGCGTCGCGGGCTGCACGAGGTCGCCGCGCAGGCCCGCCAGGCGATCGAGGACATGCGGGCCGCGACCCTCTCCCACGGCTGGGACGGCGAGTGGTTCCTGCGCGCCTACGACTTCTACGGCAACAAGATCGGGACCGGCTCCACGCCCGAGGGCAAGATCTGGATCGAGCCGCAGGGCTTCGCAGTCATGGCCGGGATCGGCACCGAGAAGCCCGCCGACGGTGGCCCTTCCGTCGCCGAGCGTGCCCTGACCTCGGTCAACGAGATGCTCGCGACCGACCACGGCATGGTGCTCCAGTACCCCGCGTACACGAGCTACCAGATCGAGCTCGGCGAGGTCTCCACGTACCCGCCCGGGTACAAGGAGAACGGTGGCATCTTCTGCCACAACAACCCCTGGGTCATCATCGGCGAGACGGTCGTCGGCAACGGCGCGCGCGCGTTCGACTACTACAAGCGCATCACGCCAGCCTACCGCGAGGACATCTCCGACGTCCACAAGCTCGAGCCGTACGTGTACGCGCAGATGATCGCGGGCAAGCAGGCGGTGCGGCACGGCGAGGCCAAGAACTCCTGGCTCACCGGCACGGCCGCCTGGAACTTCGTCGCGGTCAGCCAGTACCTGCTCGGGGTCCGCCCCGGGTACGACGGCCTCATCGTGGACCCGCAGATCGGCCCTGAGGTCCCGCAGTTCACCGTGACCCGCTCCGCGCGCGGCGCCACGTACGAGATCACCGTCACGAACTCCGGCACGCCCGGGGCCCGTGGCTCGCTCGTCGTCGACGGCACCCCGGTCGTGGGCAACACGGTCCCGTACGCGCCAGCCGGCTCGACGGTCAAGGTCGAGGTCACCGTCTGACCTCCGGGTCGGGCGGCACGGCAGGAGGACACGCCAGGATGCGGTACGGACACTTCGACGACGCTGCGCGCGAGTACGTGATCACCCGCCCGGACACCCCCCGGTCGTGGAGCAACTACCTCGGGTCGCGGCTGTACGGCGGGATCGTCACGCAGAACGGCGGCGGGTACAGCTTCTTCCGATCGGGCGGCACCGGCAGGCTCCTGCGGATGCGCTTCAACGGCGTCCCGCAGGACGAGCCGGGCCGGTTCGTCTACCTGCGCGACGACGCGACCGGCGACTACTGGTCGGCGACTTGGCAACCGGTCGGCAAGCCGCTCGACGGGCCGGGCGCCTACCAGGCGGAGGTCCGGCACGGCCTCGGCTACTCGGTGTTCGACGCGTCGTACGCAGGCATCGACTCCGAGCTGACGATGTTCGTCCCAGCGGGTCAGGCGTTCGAGCACTGGGCGCTGACGATCACCAACCCGGGCCCCACCCCGCGCACGCTGTCGGTCTTCTCCTACGCCGAGCTCGCCAACGAGTGGAGCTACCGCCAGGACCTCGAGAACCTCCAGTACAGCCAGTACGTCGTCCGGGCGACCTACCGCGACGGGTTCATCCACCGCCGCAACTCGACCCGCGACGCCTTCAGCGAGTGCTGGTTCGCGCTCACGGGCGCCGAGGTGGCGTCGTTCGACACGGACCGCGACGTGTTCCTCGGCCCGTACCGGACCCAGTCGGCACCTCTCGCGGTCGAGCGCGGGGCGTGCTCGGGTAGCGAGACCGTCGGCGACAACGCGTGCGCGTCGCTGCACGCGCGCGTCGAGCTCGCGCCGGGTGAGTCCCGTCAGGTCGTGTTCACGCTCGGGGTCGGCTCGCCCGACGCGCCGTGGACGGACGGCACCGAGACCGTGCGTCCCGGCCGCGAGGTCGTGGCCGAGTACGCGCGTCCGGAGCGTCTGGCCGCCGAGCTCGAGGCGATCCGCACCGGGTGGGCCGACCGGCTCGCGCCCCTCCAGGTCCGCACGCCCGACCCGCAGCTCGACTCGATGGTCAACGTCTGGCACGCCTACCAGACGCACATGACCTTCAACTGGTCGCGGGGCGTGTCCCTCATCGAAGCGGGCGACCGCGACGGTCTCGGCTACCGCGACACGGCCCAGGACATCCTCGCGGTGGTCCACGCGATCCCTGAAGCGGCCCGCGAGCGCCTCGACCTGCTCATCACCGGTCAGACCGCCGAGGGTGGCGCGCTGCCGCTCATCAAGCCGCTCACGCACACGCCAGGCAAGGAACCGAAGCCGACCCTCGAGCAGTACCGCAGCGACGACGCGCTGTGGCTGCCGCTGTCGGTCGCGGCACTCGTCCACGAGACCGGTGAGCTCGACTACCTCGACTCGGTCCTCCCCTACGCGGACGCCGGTCACGACACGGTGCTGGGCCATCTCGTCCAGGCGCTGCGGTTCTCGCTCGAGCACCGCGGCGCGCACGGGCTCGTGCAGGGTCTCGCCGCGGACTGGAACGACTGCATCCAGTTCGGCGTCGAGGGCGAGTCGATGTTCACGACGTTCCTGCTCGCCAATGGTCTGCGTCAGGTGAGTGAGCTCGCGGCGCGCGTCGACCAGGGCGAGATCGCGGCGTGGTGCGTCGGGCAGCTGGCGAGCGTCCTCGACGCGATCGACGGCGCGTGGGACGGCGCCTGGTACATCCGCGGGATCTCCGCGCTCGGCACCCCGCTCGGCTCGTCCGACGCCGATGAGGGTCGCATCTACCTCGAGCCGAACGTCTGGGCGGTCATCTCGGGTGCGGCCGGTCCGACCCGCGCACGCCTCGCCATGGACTCAGTCCACGAGCACCTCGCGTCGGAGCACGGCATCGCGCTCTGCGACCCGCCGCACACCCACGCGGTCGAAGGCATCGGACTGTCGCTGCTCGTCTTCCCGCCGGGGCTCAAGGAGAACGGCGGCATCTTCTGCCACGCGAACTCCTGGGCGATCGTCGCGGAGGCGATGCTCGGGCACGGCGACCGCGCGTACGAGTACTACCGTGCGTACCTGCCCGCCCGTTACGAGGATGATGCCGAGACCCACCAGGTCGAGCCCTACGTCTACAGCCAGTTCACGCACGGCCCCGCGTCGCCGCGGTTCGGCCAGTCCCGCAACCCGTGGCTCACAGGCACCGCGAGCTGGACGTACGTCGCGGTCACCCAGCACATCCTCGGCATCCGGCCGAAGCCCGAGGGGATCAAGATCGACCCGGCGATCCCCACGGCCTGGGACGGATTCGAGGTGCAGAGGCGGTTTCGCGGACGCTCCGTGACGATCCGGGTGACCAACCCGAACCACGTGAGCCGCGGAGTCGCGACGATGACCATCGACGGAACGTCGGTCGACGGCGACGTCGCCCCCGACAGCCTGCTCCTGGACGGCTCGGTCGTCGACGTGGTGCTCGGATGACCACAACAGCGACCCGCGTTCCTGCGGTCCGGTCCACCGCCGACGACGATCCACGCGTCATCACGCTGCGCTCGTCCGGATGGGAGCTGGGCGTCCTGCCCGCGACGGGCGCGTCGATCGCGTTCGGCCGCATCCTCGTCGGCGGCGAGTGGGTGGACCTGCTCCGCCCGACGCGACCGAGCGGCTACGGCAGCCCCGAGAAGTGCGCGAGCTTCCCCCTCGTGCCGTGGTCGAACCGGATCCGCGACGGCCTGCTGCACTTCCAAGGACGCACGTGGCAGCTCGCACGCACCGCATCGGACGCGACAGCGATCCACGGTGCGGTCCTCGAGTTCGGCTGGCGAGTCGTCGACCGCACGGCGTCCCGTGTCGACCTCGAGCTCGACACGACGGGCCTGACGGGCGTCAACTTCCCGTGGCGCTTCCGCTCGCGCATCAGCTACGCGCTGACCGAGAGCTCGCTGGCGGTCTCGACGACCGTCGAGAACATCGACTCCGAGCCGTTCCCGGCGGGCTTCGGCCATCACCCGTACTTCCAGCGGCGCCTCCTGCCCGGCCGGCCCGACGCCGTCCTCCAGGTCCCCGCCGAGCGCGCCTACGCGCTCGACCGCGCGATCGCCGTCGGCCCCGCGGGCGAGGTGCCCGTGCGCGCCGACTACCGCTCGCCGCGCCCGCTCGGGTCCGCGTTCGTCGATGACGTGCTCACTGCGCGGCGCCCCGGCGAACCCGTCCAGATCCACTACCCCGAGCAGGGCGTCGACGTGCGCCTCGACGCCGACGACGCGTTCGAGCACGTCGTCGTCTACGTGCCGCGCGGCCGGGCATACTTCGCGGTCGAGCCGGTCACGAACGTCAACGGCGGTTTCGCGCTGCACGACGCCGGGGTGTCTGGGACGGGCGTGTTCGTGCTCGAGCCGGGCGAGTCGCGGTCGGCGACGTTCACGATCGGGGTCGACGGGCTCGGGTAGGTCGCTTCGTGGCGTGGGCTGGCCCGGTGTGGAGGCGCCCGGGCCGGCCAGGTATGCTGGTCCGCGCGTCGCCCGGTCAGTGCGGGGCATCGCCAAAGCAGGGCATGCGGGTGTAGTTCAGTGGCAGAACTTCAGCTTCCCAAGCTGATAGCGCGAGTTCGATTCTCGTCACCCGCTCCACAGCGAATGCGCAGGTCAGGGACTTTCTCTGGCGGCGCCCCGCCGCTCCCGGTATTCTCGAACCCTCGGCACGGGCCATTATGGGCCATTACGAGGTGGGGGGCGCTGTGGCCAACCGGAAGGGACGACGGCTCTTCGGGTCTATCCGCAAGAGGCCCTCGGGTCTATCCGCAAGAGGCCCTCGGGCCGCTGGACCGTGCGTGTGCCCATCCCGGACAGCGGCGGCAAGACCCGGTCGATCGGCACGTTCCCGACCAAGCGAGCCGCCGACGACGCGCTGGCGATCGAACGCGGTTCCATCGTCACGGGGACTTGGGTCGACCCCGACGGCGGAGCGGTGAGCCTCGGCGACTTCGCGCCGACCTTCATCGCCACCAACGGGTACCGCGAACGTTCCCGTGCGCTGAACGAACGGCTTCTCGCCCAATGGATCACGACAACCCAACTCCTCGCCGTCGGGGCGAGCCACCACGCGATAGCCCTCGGAAATCGGCCGCTGTCGTCGATCACGGCCCAGAACGTCCGGCTGTGGCACACTGCGGTCGCCGCCGAGTCCCGGCGACGCGCCGCAGCGCGGCATCAGCGGGCTGCGACGTCGCCGAAGGCGGTGAACGCCGCCATTCGCGCGTGAGCCGATGACGCGGACATCGCCGTCGCCCTCACCGGACGCATCCCGACAGCCGTGCGAACGTGGTGGGAGGCGGCCGGCTGCGCCAAAGCGCTGGTCGTCGATCTCCCGCCCACTGCGGGTGCGACCGAGGCCGCACAGGTGTACCGGCCGCTCCATGCAGTCATGGAACGCGCTCGTCGGGACGGCCTCATCCGGGAGAACCCTGCGACCATCCTGGGCGCGGGCTCCGTCGCGACGCTCGAACGTACTCCCGCGAGCGTCGCCGAGCTGCGGATCGCCGCCGGCGCCATGCCTGCGCGCTACAGGGCCGCGATGTGGGTCGCGGCTCTGACCTCGGTGCGCAGCGGCGAGCTGTTCGCCCTTCGGCGGCGCGACTGGGACGCGAAGCGGCGCACGCTGAGCATCGAGCGGGCCGTCGAGCTCGAGGCTGCCGCCGACTCATTCGGCCAAGTCAAGGCATCGGCGTCGTTGCGCACTGTCGTCGTGCCAAAGCTCGCCGCAGCGGCGCTGGTGGAGCACCTGGAGAAGTTCACGGCCAACGCGCCCGGTTCATTGATCTTCACCACCTCGACCGGCGGAATCATCTATCCCGGCCGGATCGGCAGGCATTGGACCCGCGCGCGCGGCGGCAGGTCGCGACGACCTCCGGTGGCACGACCTACGCCACACCGGGCAGAGCATCGCAGCCGCTGCAGGTGCTGGCATCAAGGAGCTGCAGGCTCGGGCGGGGCACTCCACGACGACAGCCGCCGTCCGCTACCTCCACAGCGTCCAGGACAGCGACCGGCGGGTGGCGGCGGCGATGGATGAGCTCGTCGCCCGCGAGGATGAGTCAGGCGATCACTCGTCACCAGGTCTCCCGGCCGATGGAGTCGGTCCGGACGGGTCGGACAGCCGGCATTGTGCAGGCGTCGATGAGGCGATCTGCCGTGGACTGCCGGACTCGGATCGACCGCCCGATGGAGACCACCTCGACGCGGCGTTGCTCCGCCAGGGTGCGCGCCTGCCGCTCGGAGATGCCCCAGCAGGTGGCCAGCTGCGCGCGGTCGAGCAGCCCACTTCGGGAGGGAACGTCGGGTCCCGGGTCTGCGCCGGGAAGAGGTCGGCGTTGACAGGCTGCACACCACTGCTCGTCGACGCCCGCTCCCGCACTGATTGCAATGTGATGAAGCGGTCGCAACGAGCGCGCCACCCTGGACCGTCGCGGCGGGCGTGAACGGCGACCTCGGGCGCCTACGGTGTCGGATGCATGCGTCGCGGGACCGGCAGTACCAGCGAGACTGTCGTGCCGCCGCCCGGGGTCTCGGTGATTGTCGCGCGCCCGTGATGCGCTGAGGTGATCTGCTGGACCAGCGCGAGTCCGAGCCCGTGTCCCGGATGGGATCGGGAGGCGTCGCCGCGCCAGAACCTGTCGAACGCGCGCGCGGCCGTCTGCGGGCTCATGCCCTCTCCTGAGTCCGCGACGCTGATGGTCGCCGCCGCGCTGTCCTCGGTGACGGTCACCACGATCGTGCCCGTGGGCGGTGTGTGTCGCAGCGCGTTGTCGATCAGGTTCCCGACCGCACGGGCGAGGAGCTCTCGGGAGCCTCGCACGACGGCCTCGGACACTACGTCGATAGTGACCGAGTGGGCGTCGGTTGCGGACCTTTCCGAGCGTGCCACGGCGGTTCGCACGACGGCTCCGAGCGAGACCAGGTCGAAGGCAGCCGTCAGGTCCGACGACCCGCTGCGAGCGAGCAGGAGGAGATCCTCGGTGAGTCGGGTGAGGCCTGCGACCTCGCCGAGGTTGCCTTCCAGGACGTGCACGTACTCCGCGGTGGTCCGGGGCCGACTGAGCGCGAGCTCCATCTCGACCTGCAGCACACTCAAGGGGGTCCTGAACTCGTGCGAGGCGTCGTCGACGAAGCGCTCCTGGGCGTCATAGCTCGCCTCGACCGGAACCAGCGCGCGGTGTGCCATGAGGTAGCTCAGGATCGGGACGAGCACCACGAGCGTGCCGAACCCCAGGAGCAGTCCTGTGCGCAGGTGGGCGAATCCGAGCGCGACCCCACCGGCTTGGACGCCTCCGTCGCTGGTCACGGTGTCGTAGTCGAAGGTGCCGGTGACGAAGGCGTAGACCCCGGCGGCGACCGCGCCGTACAGGGTGAGCAGTATGGCGGTGTACGTCAGGGTCAGCCGCAGGACGGCACGGCGGAAGATCACGCGTCCGCCGCGATGACGTACCCGTAGCCGCGCCGGGTTTCGATGACCTCCGGCAGGCCGGGCTCGGCGAGCTTGGCCCGCAGGTAGCGGATGTAGGTCTGGACGACGTTGCTCATTCCTTGGTAGTTCGTGTCCCAGGCGTGGTCGATGAGCTGGCTCGAGCTGATGACCTTCCCGGCGTTGCGCATGAGGTATTCCAGGACGGCGTACTCCTTGGCGGTGAGCGGGATCGACCTGCCGGCGCGGTAGGCGGCGCGGGTCGCGGGGTCGAGCGTGACTCCCGCAGCCTCAAGCACGGGGGAGTCCGCACGGGGTGCGCGCCGCATCAGGGCGCGCACCCGGGCGAGGAGCTCGGAGAGGTGGAAGGGCTTTACCAGGTAGTCGTCCGCGCCTGCGTCGAGCCCTTCCACCTTGCGCCGGGGCGAGTCGAGTGCCGTGAGCATGAGGATCGGGACGTCGCTGCTGTGCCGGCGCATCACGCGGCACACCTCCATGCCGCCCCCGGCGATGCCGGGGAGCATGAGGTCAAGGACAACCAGGTCGTAGGTCTCGACCTCGAAGACCTCGAGAGCCGCCGGCGCGTCGTGCGCGACGTCGGCCGCGTAGCCTGCCTCGCTGAACGCCCGCCGGACGACGTCGGCGAGCCGGGCGTCGTCTTCCACGACCAGGATTCTCACGTCGCTCGCCTCTGTTGCTGGGACGGGTTGCCGGCTCGCTGTCAGTCCGACTTCTCACCGGTCCCCACGGACTTGGTCGCCGTGCCGGTGGCAATCTTCGCACCGGTCGCACTGACCTGGATCGCGAAGTCGACCTGGTTGGTCGAGCTCCGGTAGACGCTGAACTTGTTCTCCGGGTAGTGCCCGGGGCCGGTCTCGCCGTCGAAGTAGATCGTCTGCTCCGCACCGGCGGCCACCGTGACCCCGTCGAGCTTCTGGTAGTAGCCCTCCTTCGTACCACTGGTCACGTCGTGCATCTCGTAGTAGACCTCGAAGCCGCTCAGCGGCTGGGTGCCAGTGTTCTTCAGGGTGATCTCGAGGCGGTCGCCGATCGCCTTCTTCGTGGCCGGGTCGACGTTGTCCTGGACGGCCGCGTTGGTGATCTGCAGCGTGGCGGCGGTGGCGGTGTTCACGATGGGGTTCGCGGTGACCGGGAGCACCACGGAGGCGCCCCCGGCTGTCGACCCTGCTGCGCGCGCCGTTGAGGCCGATGCCGTCGCGTTGCCGGGCCCCGGGGAGGTCGGGGAGGCAGTGCAACCGGTGAGGGCTGCTGCGGTGAGCAGGACGGCTACGGCGGCGGTGGTGAGCTTGGTGTGGTTCATGAGTTCCTCCTGAGGAGCGTCTTACGGGTGGTGGTGAGCAGGGCCAGGCCGACCGCCGCGGCGGAGGCAAGGACGAGGGAGAGGGAGTAGGCCAGGGTCTGGCGCGCGACGGCGGCGATCGGCAGCTGGTTGAAGACGTCCTTGATCCCGAGGAACGCGAACGAGAGGCGCTCGAAGTGCTTGGTGACGGAGGAGACCTCGAGGCCGTTGCGCACGGTGTCGTAGCCCGCGAAGTGCGCCAGGACGGCGTGCTCGTCCGGCTTGGCGACCTGAAGGCTCTTGAACAGCCCACCGGGCACCTGGTTGTCGGGATCCATCGTGTCCCCGATCTGCGGGATGATCAGGACCACGACGAGCCACAGGACGAGGACGGCGATAAGGCCGGTGCTCAGGTGCTTCGTCGAGGAGGCGAGGGCCATGGCCAGGCTGCTCCAGAGCAGCAGGTAGGCCCATGCCACGGCGGCGGCGATGAGAAGTCGACCGATGTCGACCGGCTGGAGTGGTGCCCGACCGACGATCAGGAGCACACCGGTGATGACGGTGAAGACGACCGCGACCGCGACGAGCCAGGTGATCGCCAGAGCGAGCACCTTGCCGCCGGCGACCGAGTAGCGCCGGACAGGTCGGCTGAAGAGCAGCTCGATGGTGGCGCGCTGCTTCTCCTTCGCGACCATTCCGTAGCCGACGACGATGGCGAAGAGCCCACCGATCAGCTCGATGTACTCGATGCTGCCGCGGAGCAGCTGGAGCGGGAACAGCTGCGGGGCAGCCGCGGAGACCGCGCTCCCGCTCGCCTTGAGTGCGGCCACGTACTGGTCGTACTCGTCGAGCTTGATCCGGAACTGGGCGGCCCCCACGATCACCGACAGAGTGGTGGCGACGAGGATGAAGCCGAGCAGCAGGGCCATGAACCGGTCGCGGCGCAGGTCGAGCAGCTCCTTGCGGGCCACGACGAGGGTGTCAGTCACGGAGGTCTCTCCTCAGGTGGTCGCGCCTGGTCCCCAGCAGCACCAGGAGGCCGGCCGCGAGAGCGGTGACGATGGCGAACGCGGCGAGCCCGAGGCTGCCGGGGCTCCCCGTGCCCAGGGCCGCGCCGCTGAGGGTCTTGAACTGCTCACCCAGGGCGAATGGCCCGACGATCTGTTGGACGCCGGCAAAGGCGCCGCCCTCGACGGGGACCGCCGCCACCGGGTTGAGCAGGGACACCGGCAGTGCCGCCGTTCCGAGCTGGGGAAGGACGAACACGATCACGCTCCAGGCCACGATCGGCAGGAGAAGCGCCGACGTCTCGCGCCGGCTGTGGATGCCACTGAGCATCCCGACGACCACGAAGACGAGCAGGAAGACCCAGGCCACGCCGAAGAACGCGGCCAATCGGATGGTGTCCCCGGCACTGAGGGCGCCCCGCATGATCAGGGCGATGCTGACCCAGGTGAGGGCGCCCGCCACGGCAAGGATCGCACCGAGCCAGATCGCCATGCCCGTGAGCTTCGCTCCGAGGTGGACTGCCACGTCGACCGGCCTGCTCAGGACGAGGTCCGTCGTCCGCGACTTCCGGCTGCGCAGCGTCGAGCTCACGCCCAGGACGATCGCGAGGAGAGCGCCGATCAGGACGACGTAGATCACCACGTTCTTGACGTAGCTCAGCGATGCCGCATGAGCGAACGGGTTGGGCGCCGTCGTCAGGCCCGCCGCCCTCGTGGTCTCCCACACGCTCGTCACCGTGCGATGGGTGAGCCACCCGATGAGGCTGGAGACCGAAACCATGCCGAGGAACACGATGAGGAGAACCTGGGGCATCCGCTCACGTCGGGCGCTGAGGACCTCCTGCTGCAGGGTGGCCCTGAAGCCGCTCATGCGACCCTCGGTGAGTCGAGATGCAGGTAGATGTCCTCCAACGAGGACTCGTCGGGGAACGCGTCGAGCGTCGCGGCGAGAGAGTCGTGATAGCGCAGCTCACCGGCCGTGAGCACCCCGATGCTGGTGCAGGTCTTCGTGACCTCGGACAGCAGGTGAGTGTTCATGAAGATTGTCATGCCGAGGTCCCTGTTGAGCCCGACGATGATCTCGCGAAGCTTGCGGACCCCTTGAGGATCCAGTCCCGAGGTGGGCTCGTCCAGGAACAGCACGGCGGGCTCGTGCAGGATCGCCTGGGCGATGCCGACCCGCTGACGCATCCCCTTGGAGAACGTTCCGAGCCGCTCGTTCTCATGCCCCGTGAAGTCGAGGTACTCCAAGACCTGGTCGATCCGGGCGTCGGGTCGACGAAGTCCGGAGAGCCGGCCGAAGTAGCGCAGGTTCTCCAGGGTCGTGAGGTTGTCGTAGAACTGCACGTTCTCCGGCAGGTAGCCGATGATGCGGCGGACGGCGTCGGGGTTCGCCGTGCCGTCGTGCCCGCCGATGACCATCTGACCGCCGGTGGGCGGGAGCAGGGTCGTCAGGAGGTTGACGGTCGTCGTCTTCCCGGCGCCGTTGTGCCCGAGAAGGCCGAAGATCTCGCCTGCGCGGACCTCGAGGTCCAGGCCGACCAGGGCCTTCTTGTCACCGTAGGACTTCGAGAGCCCTGCGGTTCTGATCGCGATTTCACTCATGGCCGCGACGCTACGAGGAGCAACGTGAGACCAGCGTGAGAGCCCTCATCCCTTCCACAGGGGAAGGCGCAGCTCGAACACGGCGCCTCCCGACGTGTCCTGCGTCACCTGGAGGGACCCACCGTGAGCAAGTGCCGTCTCCCGGCTGATCGCCAGCCCCAGGCCGCTGCCCCCGCGATCGCGGGCCCTGGCGTCGTCCAGGCGGGTGAATCGCTCGAAGACGCGCTCGCGGTCCTTCGGCGGCACTCCAGGCCCGTCGTCACGCACCCGCACAGCGGCCCAGGCGCCCTCGGTGGCCAGCGAGACGTGGACCGTCGAACCAGCGTGCCGAGCCGCATTGTCGAGGAGGTTGCGCGCAACTCGGGCCAGCTGCGGTCCATCTCCATGGACGCGCACCGCGGGCAGTGGGTCCACGGAAATGTCGATTTCAACCCGGCGGCGCAATTTCTCCACCTCGTCGTGCACGATGTCGTCCAGGTCCACCTCGTTCTGGGCCACGGGGACGTGACCGTCCAGGCGCGCGAGAACGAGCAAGTCCTCGACCAGACGCAGCATCCGTCTCTGCTCCGAGGCGAGCTCGGCACCGGCGGCCTGCCACAGAGCGAGCTCGTCGCTGGTCCGGGCCACCTCCAGGACGGCCTGGATGTTTGCGAGCGGGCTGCGAAGCTCGTGGGAGGCATCCGCGATGAAGCGGCGCTGTAGGTCAGTCGATGCGCCGATGCGCGCAAGCATCGAGTTCATCGTCTCGGCGAGGCGGAACACCTCGTCGCGACTGGCCGGCAACGGCACACGTTGCGAGAGGTCACCAGCGCCGATCGTCGCGGTCTTGCGGCGGATCTGCTCCAGCGGCGCAAGCGCCCGACCGACTCCGAGCCAGGTGACGACGGCCACGAGGACCAGGACGAAAGGAAGGACCTCCAGGAGAAGCCGCGACGTCCTGGCGACCGCGCGGTCGACTGGGCCCAGGGTCTGCGCTACGACGACCGTGCGGCTCCCGACCGGTTGAGCCAGGATGCGGAACCGTTCCCCCTCGCCGATGGGCAGCACGCTCAAAGTCGTGACGACGGAGGTGGACGTCGGCCGGGTGAGTGCAGCCTCGCCCTGGATGTTCCCGCTCGCCGCGAGGACCGAACCAGCGGCATCGATGACCTGGACGACGCTGCTGTCGTCCTGGGCGGTCGGGATGACGGCCGGCACAGAGCCCGCGTTGAGGAGGCTCGTCACGTCGTGGGCCCGCGACTGCACCGACGCGTCGACACCTGCTGTCAGGTCTGTGCGCAGCATGGCAATCAGGGAAAGGCCTGCCGTCGTCAGGATCACCGCCACCGCGGCCGTGGTCGCAAGCGTCGTGGTGCTCCGCACGCCCGCCTGCAGGCGTCTCACCGGCCGCGTCCGCTCAGGCGGTAGCCGAGACCGCGGACGGTGTCTATGCCGAGGTCCTTGCGGCTCCCCAGCTTGCGTCGCAGTCGGCCGATGTAGACCTCGACGACGTTGGCGTCCCCCTCGAAGGCCTGGTCCCAGACATGCTCCAGGATGTCGGTCTTGCTCACGACGTGGTCCACGCGGTGCATGAGGTAGCGGAGCAGGGCCATCTCGCGGGCGGTCAGACGCAGCTCCTCCTCACCCAACCAGGCACGCTGGCGGGCCGGATCGACGCGCAGCGACCCGACGCTGATCGACGGCTCGGGCCCCTCTGCGGCCCGCCGCAGCAAGGCCCGCAGCCGCGCGACCAGGACAACCGGCGAGAACGGCTTGGACATGAAGTCGTCCCCACCGATGTCGAGCGCGTCCGCCTCGTCGTACTCCCCATCCTTGGCAGTCAGAAAGAGGATGGGCGTCGTGTCGCCGCTCGCCCGCAGTCGGCGGCAGATCTCGTAGCCGGATAGGCCTGGCAGCATCACGTCCAGCACAATCACGTCGAACGTCTGCTCGCGTGCCTGCCATTCGCCGTCGATGCCGTTCGCGGCCAGGACCACGCTGAAGCCCTCGGACTCCAGGCTCCGGCGCACGGCAGCGGCCAGGAGCCGCTCGTCCTCGACGACCAGGACACGCACCTGCTGCCTCCTCGTCTCGTGAGAGTCACTGGTCTCAACCTACGTCCGTGCTGCAGAGGGGCGGTCAAGCCGTAGCCTGACCGCCCCTCGTCCTGCTTGGCTACTCCTGGCCGTCGAACTGGTGGTCGACCTCGCCGGCGGGGTCGGCGTGCCCGCCCGGACCGTCCGAGCCCGCAGCGGACTCGGTGGCCGACGCGGTGGCGGACTCGGCCGGATCTGCAGCCTCCGTGCCGGTGTCCGGGGTCGTCTGGTCGCCCTCCTGGAGAGTGTCGGCGCCGGGGCCGACCGGCTCGACGGCCGGCGCGACGGTGCTGGGCTGGCCGACCGGGGCCGGTGCGGGAGTGGCCGCGAAGGCGGTACCCGTCCCGACCAGGGCAGCAAGCCCGAGGGCAACAGCGGCTGTGCCGCCGACGATGGTCTTCTTCAGACGCATGAGAGGTCCTTTCCGTAGGTGTCTGTATGAACGCACCCACTGTGCGACGGCGACGCTGACAGGAACCTGACGAGACCTGACACGTCGCACAGAAACGTCGTGCATAGGGCTTTCGCTGTGGACGCCCGGTTCAGCCGGCCACCGCGAATCCCTACGCAGAGCGTCCGGGCTTGACCTCGGAAGCGTCCTTCCACATCCGGGTGTGGCTGTTCACCAGGACCGGGAGCGTGCCGGTGAACAGCGCAGCCTCGCCCAGGGTCCCAGAAGAGGCCACCGTCCGCGCGAGCCCTGGACAGCGGAGTTGAGCAGGGTGTCGACTACGCCGCCCGCCTGGAAGCTGGGACACGGTCGTGGAAGCCTCGTCGATGTCCGCGACCATCGCTGCCAATGCTCAGGCAGTGTCCTGATCCCGGAGACCCCGTGGAGCCGAGCTCCGCCCCAATCCAGGCACTGGCCAAAGGGCATTCGAACCTGAGCCCGAGGGCGGCGATGCGCAATCGGTCGTCGGCGGCTTGAGCCCCAAAGAGAGCCCAACGTCGGCGCCGTCGTCCTGCAGCCCGCGTGCCAGCAGGCCGCGCACCCGCGCATCGGCGTCGAGCAGGGCGACACGCTGTGCCATCGAGGTCAATGCGCCCGCGGTCGTCGGCGTGGGTGGCCCGCGGCGCTCGCCCCCGGCTCGGTCGCACCCAGCCAGGGTCTGGACGTGCGCTGCAGCCAGGTGTCCAGGAGCACGACGCCTGACGTGATGCCGAACGAGAGGACGATCGAGGCGAGCACGTCCGTGAGCCAGTGGTCGCCGAGATAGATCCTGCTGGGCCGCCACCATGCCATAGCTTCCGCCCAGGGAGGTCCCGACCATGACCACGCGCGAGCCTTGAACTCAACGTCGTACTTCTTGGGCATGTCGCCATGACCCGGCGCCTTCGAGCCTAGAACCGCCCTGCCCGCCGCGTCTTGACACAGAGGGGAGCCATGACCGGGCGAGCGTAGTCGCCAACGAGGGGGCCCAGGCCACGTGCAGGTGCGGGCCGCCCGACTCCGCTCAGCCGGCGGTCGAGGCGGGCGCCGGTGTCGGATCGGTGTCCGCGTACGACGGCTTGGGCACCAACGAGCCGAGCGTGCCCACCTCGTCGGTGCTGCCGTCCTTCCGGTGCACGATCATCCGGGCCTGGTTCAACGAGTCGTCGACCTTCTCGTCCGCCGGCCACCACGCCGACCAGTAGCCGCTCGCCACCGACGCGGTGACCGTGCGGCCTGCCGGAGTCACGACATCGACCCCCACCACATCCCGGCCCGCCCGGCCCGACGCGAGCACCGCGGACTCTCCGCCCGGCACGCCGACGCCGCCCCGGTCCAGCACATCGACGGTGCCCGCGCCGGGCGCCGGCGGGAAGAGGCTCAACCGAGTGGTGGACGCGGTCGTTGAGCCGTCACCCAGCGCCGCGGAGTACAGGTACCCCACCGTCCAGGCGCCGTTGCTGGACAGGACGTAGGTGAAGGTTCCGCGCTGCTCGGCCACCAGTACCCGGCGGCCGGCCAGCTCGGCGTCCGAGGTCGGCAGCCACGGGTTCACGACCGGCGTCGGGTACCGCTGCGTCTGCTCGACGGAACCGTGGAGAACAACCTCGCACTGCCCCTGGGCCGCCGCGGTCTGCGCGGCGGTGGCCACTGCCGGGGTCGGGGTCCAGCTGGCGAACGCCGACGGCGTCACCGAGCACCCGGCGACGTGGGCGGCCTGCTGCGGGGACAGCCCGTCCCACGCGGCAAGCAGCACGGCCTCCCGTTCGGCGTCGGTCAGCTGCGCGACCGCCCGCAGCACCTCGTCCCGCGCGTGCACCGGCACATCGGCGGCGGTGGCCGGACGCGCCACCCGCAGCAGCCGGCCGAGCTCCAGCTCCAGGAGCCGGTGCCGGTACGCCGAGCGGCGCCGGTTCGCCAGGGTGTTGCGGGCCACCACCAGCAGCCACGGCAGCGGGTCGCCCGGTACGTCAGCCAAGCGGCGCCAGGCCACCAGGAAAGTCTCGGCGACCACATCCTGCGCAGAATCGGGATCGGTGTGCCGCGCCGCGTACGCGTACACGCGCCGCGCGTGGGTCTCCCACAGACTGGCGAACCGCCGGCCCTCATCACTCGTTGTCGTCGCGCTCACACCCAGTACTGTCCGGGAAACGCCCCCGCTGACCTCTCGACGCCCAGACGGTCCCCCATCAGCTCTGGCGCGCGCCGCCGACTCGCCGGTCGCGTCCCCGCGAAGCTGCTGCGCGTCACCGGGCAGTGACCCCTCAACGTCGGCTACCGTGCGGACGGCATGCCGCCGTGCCTGGCAGCGGCATGGCTCGGGGTGTCACGCGCGATCGGTGTTCGGCCGGACTCGGTTGAGGTGTCCGGCGGGACGCTCCAGGTTCTCCGGCGACGACCAGGGCCACGACCGTGCCCCGCGCTGATGCACCGAGACGCCCGGCGGCGTGTCACCATCGGCGTGAGCACGGGCCAGCGGGCGGCGCAGGCGGGGACGCTGCACGGTGTCTTGGCGTCCGATCTCGGCGCCCTGGCCTGGGTTGCCTGCGACACGGGCGCGGGGTCCGGCGCCCGACGTGTCTCGGGCGGGCGCGGCACGGCGCGCTGCGCCGCAGTCGCGGTGGGGGTGTGTGAGGAGGAGG
>JABBOW010000035.1 GCA_012927595.1 Cellulomonas sp. | reverse complement strand
GGCAGACCATCGCCGGCGCCATCTCCACCGGCACGCACGGCACGGGTGCGCGGCTCGGCGGGCTCGCCTCGCAGGTCGTCGGGGTGCGCCTCGTGACAGCTCAGGGCGACGTCGTCGAGGCCTCGCCCGACGAACGCCCCGAGCTGTTCGAGGTCGCCCGCCTCGGGCTCGGCAGCGTCGGCCTCCTGGCCGCTGTGACCCTGCACGTCGTGCCCGCGTTCCACCTGCGCGCCGTCGAGGAACCGTGGTCGCTGGACGCCGTCCTGGAGCGCCTGACCGGCGCGGACGGGCTCGTGGACGCCAACGACCACTTCGAGTTCTACTGGTTCCCGCACACCCGCCGGGCGTTCACCAAACGCAACAATCGCGTGCCCGACGACGACCTCGAACCCCTGCGCCCGGTCCGCGCGTGGGTCGACGACGAGCTGCTCTCGAACGCGGTGTTCGCCGCGACCAACCGCCTCACGGCCGCCGCGCGCCGCCTCACCCCGCAGGTCAACGCGTTCGCTGCGCGCGCACTGTCGGCCCGGACCTACACGGCGGCGTCGTACGAGGTCTTCACCTCCCCGCGGCGCGTGCGCTTCCGCGAGATGGAGTACGCGATCCCTCGCGACGCGGTCAGCCCGGCCCTGGCTGAGATCGAGCGCTGGCTGGCCTCGACGGGCGAGCTCGTCCCTTTCCCGGTCGAGGTGCGGTTCGCGGCGCCCGACGACGTGTGGCTCTCGACCGGCTACCAGCGCGAGAGCGCGTACGTCGCAGTGCACCAGTACATCGGGCTGCCCTACGTCCGCTACCTGCGCGCGGTCGAACGGATCATGGCGGGCTTCGACGGTCGTCCGCACTGGGGCAAGCTGCACTGGCTGGACGCCGACCGGCTCGCGCAGCTCTACCCCCGGTTCGCCGACGTGCAGCGGGTCCGCGCGACGGCCGACCCGACAGGCGTGTTCACGAACGACTACGTCGACCGGGTGCTGGGTCCGGTGCGCTGAGCCGTCATTGGCGCGCGACGGTCGAGCCTCGGATGACGAGTCGACCCGGCAGGGCCTGCTCCCCTGAGCCGATGTCGATGCCCTCGAGCGCGGCGAACACCCGCTGCGCCGCGGTGTGCCCGAGCTGCTGCAGGTTCGCGTCGATGCTGGTCAGCTCCGGCCGCGCGTTCGTGGTCAGGACCTCCCAGTTGTCGAAGCCCATCACGGCGATGTCGTCGGGCACTGTGCGGTGCAGGTCTCGGGCTGTGTCGAGGGCCCCGCGGGCGATCTGGTCCGAGCCGCACAGGATGGCGTCGACCTCGGGGTGCTGAGCGAGCAGCATCGCTGTCGCGTCCCGCCCCCACCGTTCGGACCACTCGCCGTACATCACGTCTCCGACCAGCTCGAGCCCCTCCTGCGCGAGGCGCTCCCGCGCGCCCTGGGCCCGGTCCCGCGCGGCGCTGTACACCAGCTCGCCCGAGACGTGGGCGATGCGGCGCCGACCGCACGCGAGCAGGTGCTCCACGGCCAGCCGGCCGGCGCCGATGTTGTCGGGGACGAGGGACAGGTCGGCCGGGTCGTCGGACGGCGCGTACGCGTAGACCACGGGGACACCGATGTCGCGGCCGAGCGACGGACGCGGGTCTGTCTGGCGTCCGACGACGAGGAGGCCGTCAACGCGTCGGCCGAGCAGCGCCCGCAGGTGGTACCGCTCGCGGATGGTGTCGCCGCGCGCGTCGCACAGGAACACGTTGACCTGGCCGGCACCGAACGCGTCCTCGGCGCCCATGAGGATCGGGAGGACGAACCGGCCCTCGAGGTCGCTCGTCAGCAGCCCGACCGTTCCGCTGCGTCCGGCGAGCAGTCCGCGCGCGAGCCGGTTCGGGCTGAAGGACAGGCGGGCCGCAGCCTCCTGGACGCGCGCGCGCGTTGAGTCCTTGACCTGGTCGCGGCCGTTGAGGGCCTTGGAGGCCGTCGCGACGGACACCCCCGCCAGGCGGGCGACGTCGGTCAGCGTGACGACGCGGTTCATGTGCCCGTGACCCGTTGGCTGCACGCCGCACCTCCCTGTCGATGATCGTGATCGAACTGTAACCGCGGGAGGGACTTGACGACGCATCCACACCCGAACTACATTCAGAAAACCTTTTCGGCGACGTTTCGGGAACACGGTGCATGGCACAAGAGCCGTACGTGCCCGTTGCAGAGCCGAAGAGCCGTACCGCACGACGCTCGATCCATCCGAGGGCAGTGATGACCTCGACAAGGTTTTCGTCAGTTCGACCGCGGAGCCACCCCCGGCCCCCGCTCAACGATGAGCACGAGGAGACACGATGAGGATGATCCACACCCGGTCGGCAGGCACGCGCCTGTTCGCCGGGGTCGTGACGGCAGGCCTGCTGGTCGCCCTGGGAGCGTGCAGCAGCTCGAACACCCCCAGCACCGGCACCACGGGCAGCGCCGCAGTCACGGCGGGCTCCGACGGGACGGACGACGGATCGTCCCTGACCCTCTGGACCCGCGCACCCCTCGAGAAGCAGGCCAAGCTGCTCGTCACGGCCTACAACTCGAGCCACAAGAATCAGGTCAAGCTGACGGTCGTCCCGAACGACGACTACGTGGCGAAGGTCGGCGCAGCCGCCGGGTCGTCGGGGCTCCCCGACCTCTTCGCGGCTGACATCGTCTACGTGCCCAACTGGGTCCAGCAGGGACTGTTCCAGGACCTGACGGCGCAGATCGACGGCCTGAGCTACAAGGACACGATCAACAAGGGCCACCTCGCGGCCGGCACCAAGGACGGCAAGGAGCACGTCCTGCCGTTCGTGCTCGACCTGTCGATGCTCTTCTGGAACAAGAACCTGTTCAAGGAAGCCGGGCTCGACCCCGAGAAGGCGCCCGCGACCCTCGCCGAGTACGCCAAGGACGCCAAGGCGATCCAGGCGCTCAAGAAGGCCGACACCTACGGCACCGCGACCGGCCTCAACTGCGGCGGCTGCCTCGTCTTCACCTGGTTCCCGAGCATGTGGGCCGCGGGTGACCAGGTCATGAGCAAGGACGGCACGTCGTCGCTGCTCGCCAGCGACACCGCCAAGAGCGTGTACTCGACCTGGAAAGACCTCTGGGACTCCGGGGCAGTGCTGCCGTCGTCCAAGGACGAGTCCGGACCGACCTGGACCGCCGGGTTCACCCAGGGCAAGGTCGGCCTGATGTTCTACCCGGCCACCCTGCTGTCGTCCACCACGGGCTTCGACGTCGGCGTCGCCGGCATCCCCGGGCCCAGCGGCGGCGCCTCGACCTTCGTCGGCGGCGACGGGATCGGCGTCTCGAAGGACTCGACGCACACCCCGCAGGCGTGGAACTTCCTGTCGTGGATGATGTCCGAGGACGCCCAGGTCGGCGTGCTCGCCAAGGACAACGACGTCGTCTCCCGCAGCGACTTCTCCGAGAACAAGTACGCCTCGAAGGACCCGCGGCTGGTCACGATCAACCAGGTCGCCGGCAAGGGCGACACCCCCGTCGCGCTGAACTTCCAGCAGGCGTTCAACTCGCCGACCAGCCCGTGGCTCGCCATGCTCCGCAACGCGGTGCTGGGTGACGGTGCGACGGTCGACAAGGACAACGCCGAGATCACCGCGGTGCTCGGGCAGTAGCCCTCCCGGCCCGACGCCGACCCGGCACCCGCCGACCCTGCCCGAGAGGTCCCCGATGTCCGCCCAGCCAGCGACAGTCCCGCAGCTCCCCCGCGTACGAGACCAACGGCCGGCCCGTCGCCGGCTGCGCCGGTCAACCCGCGGCTGGGCCTACGCGTGGCCCACCGCGCTGTTCGTGCTCCTGCTCTTCGTCCTCCCCCTCGGGCTCGTGCTGCGCATGAGCGCGTCGAAGTGGCCGCTGCTCTCGGGCGACCAGGGGATCAACTTCCCCGACAACTACCGCAAGGCCGTCTCGAACCGCTTCTTCGCCGAGTCCATCACCTTCACGCTCAAGTACACGGTGCTCGCGACGGTGCTGCTCATCGCTCTCGGTCTCGGCCTCGCGCTGCTCGTGCAGGAGTCGTCGCGCTGGAAGGGACTGCTCCGCGCGTCCTTCCTCGTGCCGAGCGCGCTCGGCCTGGCGTCCGCCTCGCTGCTGTTCTACGTGCTGTACTCCCCGCTCGCCGGTCCGTTCGCCCCCACGATGCGCAGGTTCGGGCTCACGTTCCTCGGGTCGCCCGACGCGGCACTCTTCTCGACCCTGTTCCTGATCGTCTGGCGGTACGCGGGCTTCTACATGCTGCTGATGCTCGTCGGCCTCCAGTCCATCCCGACCGAGCTGTACGAAGCGGCCCGGGTGGACGGGGCGGGCCGGTGGGACACGTTCCGGCGGATCACGCTCCCACTGCTGCGCCCCACGCTCGCCCTCACCACGATCCTGTGCGTCACGGGCTCGCTGCTGGCGTTCGAGCAGTTCTACATCCTGACCAAGGGCGGCCCGGACAACAGCACCATCACGGTGGTGCAGCTCATCTACTCGATGGCCTTCCAGGGTCAGAACGACCTGGGCGTCGCCGGGTCGCTGTCGGTGATCGTGCTTCTCGCACTCGTCGTCGTGAACGTCGTCCAGCTGCGGGCGTTCCGCACGTCGGACGAGAGCTGAGGGGGACTCATGACCATCGCATCCCGCACGCAGCTGACCCTCCCCGAGGGGGGACGGCCCGTCCGCCACGGTGCACCGCCGACGACCCTGGGTGGCATCGCGGTGCGCACGCCCTTCTGGGTGTTCTCCGGCGGCCTCGCCGTGATCTTCCTGTTCCCGCTCGTGTGGACCGCCGTGGCGTCTGTCTCGCCGCTCGCCGGCACGGGCCAGGTCAAGGGGTGGGGCTTCGGCAACTACACCACGCTGGCCCACTACCAGGCCGGAATCTGGCAGTACCTCGCGAACTCGACGTTCATGTCGCTGCTGACCGTGGTCCTCACGCTCACGGTGTCCACGCTGGGTGGCTACGCGTTCGCCCGGTTCCGGTTCCCCGGCAAGAACCTGCTGTTCATGCTCACGCTCGCGATCCTCATGGTCCCGTACGCGACAGTGCTCATCCCGCTGTACGTGCTGCTGAACAAGGTCGGCCTGCAGAACTCCCTGGTCGGAGTCTCGCTCGTGCTGACGATGTTCCAGCTGCCGTTCTCGACCTTCATGATGCGCATCTCGTTCGAGTCCGTCCCGCGCGAGCTGGACGAGGCGGCGCTCGTCGACGGGTGCTCGTCGTTCATGGCGCTGCGCCGCGTCCTGCTCCCGGCCGTGACCCCCGGACTCATCACGGTCGGGCTGTTCGCCTTCCTCGCGGCCTGGAACGACTTCTTCGCCCCCCTGATCCTCATCAACGACTCTGACCGGATGACGCTGCCCCTCGCGGTCTCCAACCTGCGCGTGCAGGTCCAAGGGGTCATCGACTACGGCGCGACAGAGGCCGGCGTCGTCGTCCTCGCGCTGCCCTGCATCTTGCTGTTCCTCCTTCTCCAGCGGCACTACGTGCGCGGCTTCATGTCCGGCGCACTCAAGGGATGATCGTGAACCTCACCCGCACGACCCTCGCGGTTGCTACCCCTGTTGTCCCCTCCCACGGCGCGCTGCGGCCCCTCGGCCTCGAGGAGGTCCGGATCACGGGAGGCGTCTGGGCGGACCGGCAGGCCGTCAACGGCCGCGCCACGCTCGCGCACATCGAGTACTGGATGGAGCACGAGGGCTGGATCGGCAACTTCGACGCCGCTGCGGCGGGCACCGTCGCCGCCCACCGCGCCGGCCGGGAGTTCTCCGACTCCGAGGTGTACAAGCTCCTCGAGGCCATGGCCTGGGAGGTCGGCCGGTCCGACGACGCCGAGGTCGACGCCCGGCTGGAAAGCCTCGTCGCCCGGATCGCCGCGGCCCAGGAGTCTGACGGGTACCTCAACACCCAGTTCGGCCGGCCGGGTCAGCGCGCACGCTACAGCGACCTCGAGTGGGGTCACGAGCTGTACTGCTTCGGCCACCTGTTCCAGGCGGCCGTCGCGCGGCTGCGCACCCGCCCGGGTGCGACCGACGGCCTCGTCGACGTCGCCCGCCGCGCCGCCGACCACGTGTGCGCAACGTTCGGCGCGGGCGGCCTGCAGCGCGTGTGCGGTCACCCCGAGATCGAGCCGGCGCTCGCCGAGCTGGGCCGGGCAACGGGCGAGCAGCGGTACGTCGACCAGGCCGCCCTGTTCATCGCCCGGCGCGGGACGGGCACCCTCGCGGACATCGAGCTGGGGCGCTCGTACTACCAAGACGACGTGCTGGTGCGTGCGGCCACGGTGCTGCAGGGCCACGCGGTGCGGGCCAACTACCTCGCCGCTGGCGCGGTGGACGTCGCGATCGAGACCGACGACGGCGAGCTGCTCGCTGCGCTCACCACGCAGTGGGAGAACACCGTCGCGCACCGGACATACATCACTGGCGGTCAGGGTGCGCACCACTCGGGAGAGTCTTTCGGCGACGACTGGGAGCTGCCGCCGGACCGCGCGTACTCCGAGACGTGCGCCGGCGTGGGCTCCGTGATGTTCTCGTGGCGGCTGCTCCTCGCGCAGGGCCTCCCCCGCTACGCCGACCTGATCGAGCGCACGCTGTACAACGTCGTGGCCACCTCGCCCTCGCACGAGGGCACGGCGTTCTTCTACACGAACACGCTGCACCAGCGCCGACCGGGCACCGCGCCCGCCACCGACGTCGCGGTGCCCCGTGCGACCTCTTCACTGCGAGCACCCTGGTTCGCGGTCTCCTGCTGCCCGCCGAACGTCGCCCGGCTGTTCGCGAGCCTCGGTGCCTACGTCGCGACGGTCGACGACGCCGGCCTGCAGATCCACCAGTACGTCCCGGCCCAGATCCGCACGCACCTGACCGACAGCCGCGCCCTGGACGTGGACGTGGAGACGGACTACCCGCACGACGGGCGGATCCGGATCGTCGTGCGCACGTCGCACGACGAGCCCTGGACCCTGAGCCTGCGCGTGCCGGCGTGGGCCACGGGCGCGACCCTGACGACGCCCGGCGAGTCGCCTGCACCGGCTGTCCCCGGGACCACGCGAGTCACCAGGGCGTTCAAGGCCGGCGACGTCGTCGAGCTCCAGCTGCCGGTCGGGCCGCGAGTCGTCGTCCCCGACGCCCGGATCGACGCGGTGCGCGGGTGCGTGGCCGTCGAGCGCGGGCCCGAGGTGCTGTGCCTGGAGTCCGTGGACCTCGCCGAGGCCGGCGCCGTGCGGGACGCCGACGTCGGGCACGTGCGGCTCACGTCGCGGGACTCCGTGCGTGAGGTCGACGGGCAGGTGGTCGCTCGGTTCGAGGTCGACGCCCCGGCCGCTGCGGCCTGGCCGTACGAGGACGTGGACCCGGACGGCGACCGGCGGACCACTGCCGTGGTCGAGACCCCGCTCATCGCATACCACGACTGGGCCAACCGGGGTCCGTCGACGATGCGGGTCTGGCTGCCGTCGACCTGAGCCGGAACACGAGCCGCTGGAACACGACCCGCCGGCGACACGTTGTGCCCGTATGAGTCGAGCAGTCGTTGCCACCGCGTACGGCGGTCCTGAGGTCCTGTCCGTGGTCGACGTCGAGGTCCCTGCACCCGGTCCGGGCGAGGTGCTCCTCGACGTGCGCGCCGCGGGTGTCAACCCGATCGACTGGAAGCTGTACAGCGGGGCGTTCGGGACCGACCCCACGCGGCTGCCGATCCGGCTCGGTCTCGAGGTCGCGGGAGTCGTCCTCGCCGTCGGGCCCGGTGTCGAGGACATCCCGGTGGGTGACCACGTGATGGCGACCGGGGTGGTCGGCGGGTACGCCGAGCTCGTCCTCGTACCCGAAGCGTGCCTCGCCCCCAAGCCGGCGCAGGTCTCGTGGGCCGAGGCCTCGGGCCTGCTGCTCACGGGCAGCACGGCGTGGCACACCCTGGAGGCGACGGGCGTCGGCGCTGGCGACGTCGTGCTCGTGCACGGCGGTTCGGGCAGCGTCGGACGATTTGTCGTCCAGCTCGCCCGGCTCCGCGGCGCGAAGGTCGTCGCGACCGCGAGCGACGTCACGCACGCCGACCTTCGCGCTCTCGGCGCAGTGCCCGTGGCGTACGGACCTGGTCTCGCCGACCGGGTCCGTGAGGCCGCCGGCGCCCTCGGAGCCGTGACCGTCGCGATCGACACGGTGGGCACCGACGAGGCGCTCGACGTCTCAGTCGAGCTCGTCGCCGACCGCTCGCGCATCGCGACGATCGCAGGCTTCGGCCGGGCCGGCGAGCTGGGGATCCAGGCGCTCGGCAACGGCCCAGGGGCAGACCCCGGTACCGCGATTCGCGCCGCTGCGATCCCGCGGCTCGTCGAGCTCGCGGCCGACAGGCAGCTGCGCGTCGCTGTCGCGCGCACCTATCCGCTCGCCGCCGCCGCCCAGGCGCACCGCGACAGCCTCGCGGGACACGCCCGCGGGAAGCTCGTGCTCCTGCCGTAGCGTCGTCAGTCGTGCGTGGCGCGGCGGGCGGCCGCGAGCGCTGTCAGGGCACGCTCGCGCTGGGCGGACTGCTGTTCACCGTCGTCATCGCGACGGTGGTCTGCTCAGAGGTCGACGGTGGTCTGGCCAGCGGTCGATCCGCCGGTCAGTCCACGGACGCGACCAGCGCCGTCGCCACGGCGGCCACGCCCTCGCCCCGACCGGTCAGGCCGAGCCCGTCGGTCGTCGTCGCCGAGATGCTCACAGGCGCGCCGACGGCCGCGGACAGCACCGACTCGGCTTCAGCCCGCCGCTGAGACAGCCGAGGCCGGTTGCCGATCACCTGGACCGCGACGTTGCCGATCTCGAAGCCGGCTGCCCGGACCCGTCGCGCGGCCTCGCCGAGCAACGCCGTGCCCGCAACACCCTTCCACTGCGGCTCAGCCGTGCCGAAGTTCGAACCGAGGTCGCCGAGACCGGCTGCCGACAGCAGCGCGTCCGCCGCGGCGTGCGCGGCGACGTCGGCGTCGGAGTGGCCCGCGAGGGGGCGTTCACCGGGCCACGCGAGGCCGGCGAGGCGCATCACGGCGCCGGGCGCGGGTTCGGGGTCGTAGGCGTGCACGTCGACACCGAGACCGGTGCGTGGCAGGGCTGTCATCGCTGCGCCTCCGCGCTGTCGTCCGACCTGGCGGCCACCCGATCGCGCTCCGCGAGGACGACCTGCGCCACGGCAAGGTCGCGCTGGGTGGTGATCTTGAAGGCGTCCTCGTGGCCGTCGACGACCCACACGGGCACACCGATCGCCTCCGCGAGCCCGGCGTCGTCGGAGGCCGCGGATGCCTCGTCGAGGCTGAGGTGCGCACCCGCCGCATGGGCGCGGGCAAGGGCGTCGGGCGTGAACCCCTGGGGGGTCTGGACGGCCCGCAGCTCGTGGCGCGGGACCGTCTCGACGACGTCGCCCTCGAAGCCGACCCGTTTGATCGTGTCGGTGACGGCGAGTCCGGGGATGACTGCCTGGTGGCCCGCGCGGACGGCCTCGACGACGCGCACGACGAGGTCGGGCGGGACGAGCGCGCGGGCGGCGTCATGGACCAGGACGACATCCGCGCTGTCGGGTACGGCGACCAGACCCGCAGCGACGGACGACTGCCGGGTCGATCCACCGGCGACGACCCGCACCGGGACACCCGCGATCTCGGCGCCAAGCACCTCGGTGAACGCAGCGACGTGCTCCGGAGGTGCCGTCACGACGACGAGCTCCACCAGGCCCGAGCTGACGAGCGCGCGCGCGGCATGTACCACGAGCGGCACGCCGCCGAGCTCGACCAGCGCCTTCGGCAGGAGATGACCGAGCCGACGCCCGCTCCCGGCGGAGGTCAGTATCGCGACGACCATCACAGCGCTGCCGCAGCCGCGGGGATGTCGACCGGCACGGGAACGGTCGTCAGGAGGCGGTCAGGAGGCCAGGACCTCGTCGAGGATGGCCTCGGCCTTCTCCTCCTCGGTGTGCTCCGCAAGTGCGAGCTCCGAGACGAGGATCTGACGGGCCTTGGCGAGCATGCGCTTCTCGCCGGCAGAGAGCCCGCGGTCGGCATCGCGACGCGAGAGGTCGCGGACGACCTCGGCGACCTTGATCACGTCGCCCGAGGCCAGCTTCTCGAGGTTCGCCTTGTAGCGGCGAGACCAGTTGGTCGGCTCTTCGGTGTACGGCGCACGCAGGACCTCGAACACCTTGTCGAGACCTTCCTGGCCGACGACGTCACGCACTCCGACGAGATCGACGTTCTCCGCCGGGACCTCGATCGTCAGATCGCCCTGCGCCACCTTGAGCTTCAGGTAGAGCTTCTCCTCGCCACGGATCGTCCTGGTCTTGATCTCTTCGATCAATGCTGCACCGTGGTGCGGGTAGACAACCGTCTCCCCTACAGTGAAAGTCATCTGTGGGTGTCCCCTTTCGCCGATATCCATTCTATCACGTCCCAGCGGGGTTCCTGGGTGCCCATCGGCGACGTTTCCGCAGGTCAGAGCCAACCCAGCGAGTTCGTCGCCGCCGGTTAAACGGCGCTCGGCCCAACCTCCTCGAGCAACGTCGGACGAGCGCCGACGAGGGGCGCCACACACTCGGACCAGTAAAGTGTTCCGGGCAGCTGCCTGCTCCACGGTCGGCCCCCCCTCATCGCCGGCTCGACCCGCCCCGACAGCCGTGACCTGCGTCTTTGTCTCAGATGTGTGCCGACCAGGCACAGCCAACGAGGAGAACCTGTGAGCCGCGCCCGCTCGTCCTTTCGTCACCGGCTCGCTGCTGCGGGTGTCGTCGCGCTCGTCGCAGTGGCCCTCACGGGCTGCTCAGCGACCAACCCGATCGCCACGGCCAAGGCGTACTCGGCATCTGACGGCGTGCGTGCGGAGCTCGGCGACGTGACTGCAAACAACCTGTTCGTCCTGACGAGCGCCAAGGGTGCGCCCGCAGCGCTGCAGGGTGCCTTGACCAACCGTGGCGCTGCCGCGGTCACCGTCTCGCTCACCTCGGGCGCCGTCGCGATCGGCACCGTCCGGGTCAAAGCCGCTGAGACGGTCCTCCTCGGCGGCGATGCGGGCAAGGCCATCACGTTCAGGGCGGCCGACGCGCCCGGCAAGGTCACCCCGCTCAGCCTCGCGACCGGCTCCGGCGGCTCCCTGACCGTCTTGGTGCCCGTGCTCGACGGCACGCTCCCCGAGTACGCGAAGCTCGTCCCCACGCCGGTCCCCACAGCGAGCTAGTCCGCGACCAGCGCAGGGAATTGTCGGGGGCACCCTCACCTGCGGGCTCAGCCGCCCTGCCTGCGCCCGGGGGCGACGATCAGCCGAAGCGGCCCGAGATGTAGTCCTCCGTGGCCTTCTCGCGCGGCGAGGAGAACATCGTCGCGGTGTCGTCGATCTCGATGAGCCGACCCGGCTTCCCGGTGCCCGCGATGTTGAAGAACGCCGTCCGGTCCGAGACGCGCGCGGCCTGCTGCATGTTGTGGGTCACGATGACGATCGTGTAGTCGTTCTTCAGCTCGGAGATCAGGTCCTCGATCGCGAGCGTCGAGATCGGGTCGAGCGCCGAGCATGGCTCATCCATGAGGAGCACCTGCGGGCGCACCGCGATCGCACGCGCGATGCACAGCCGCTGCTGCTGACCGCCCGAGAGCCCGGCGCCGGGCTTGTCGAGTCGGTCCTTGACCTCGTTCCAGAGGTTGGCCCCCTGCAGCGACGTCTCGACCGCCTCGGTGAGCTCGGCCTTGTTCTTCGTGCCGTTCAGGCGCAGCCCAGCCGCCACGTTGTCGAAGATCGACATCGTCGGGAACGGGTTAGGTCGCTGGAACACCATGCCGATGGTCCGGCGCACCGCGACCGGGTCCACGTTCTTGTCGTACAGGTCGACGCCGTCGAGCAGCACCTCACCCTCGACGCGACCGATGGGAAGCACCTCGTGCATGCGGTTGAGCGTCCGCAGGAACGTCGACTTGCCGCAGCCCGACGGCCCGATGAAGGCAGTCACAGACCGTGCGTCGATCCCCAGGGTCACGCCCTCGACCGCACGGAAGTCCCCGTAGTAGACGTTGAGGTCCTTGACGTCGATGCGCTTGGCCACAGCGGTCAGCGTTCCTTTCGAGACGGTACGGGGGTCTGGTCCAGTGTGCGCGCGGCGCTGGGCACCGCGCATGCTCGGGTCGGCACAGCTACACCTTCCCGAACCGGGCGATGAGTCGGCCCGCGAGGTTGAGGAGCATGACGACGAGGATCAACGTCAGGGCGGCGCCCCACGTGCGCTGGACCGCGGCGTCGAGGAACTCGGTGCGGTCCTGGTTGATCATCGTCGGGAGCGAGGCCATGTTGCCGCTGAAGAGGTCGAAGTTGATCGACTTCGTGTAGGGCCCCAGGATCAGGAGCGGCGCGGTCTCGCCCATCACGCGCGCGAGCCCGAGCAGGACTCCGGTCAGGATCCCCGAGAACGCGGTCGGCAGGACGATCCGCATGATCGTCTTCCACTTGGGCACCCCGAGCGCGTAGGACGCCTCCCGGAGCTCGTTGGGGACGAGCTTGAGCATCTCCTCGGTCGAACGCACGATCGTCGGGACCATCAGGAGAACCAGGGCGAGACTCACGGCGAACCCGACGCGCGACAGCCCGAAAGTCGAGATCCACAGCGCGTAGATCGTCAACGCGGCGACGATCGACGGGATGCCGGTGAGCACGTCGACCATGAAGCTCACCGCGCGCGCCGCAACCCCGCGCCCGTACTCGACGAGGTAGATCGCGGTGAGGATGCCGATCGGCACGGAGATGACCGCCGTCACCCCGGCCTGCAGGACCGTCCCGATGATGGCGTGGTACGCCCCACCACCGAAGTCGCGGACCGTGACGCCACGTTGCGAGTTCATCCACCACTGCGACGTCAGCAGCATCCGGTAGCCCTGGGAGGTGACGGTCCACAGGATCCAGGCGAGCGGGACGAGCGCGAGGACGAACGCCGAGTGCATCGCGATGGTCGCGCCGCGGTCCTTGGCCCGCCGCGAGGAGCTCGCGGGACTGCTCAGGTCGCCCGGCGCGGCACCACCGGGGCCGGCAGACGCCGCGCTCTCGCTGAGGGAGGTCACGGCGCTCATTCGGTGAAGGCCTTCCGTCGCTCGATGATGATGCGGGCGATGGCGTTGACCGCGAAGGTCAGGATGAACAGCACGAGGCCGGCCGCGATGTAGGCGCCCGTCGTCGACGGGGTGTCGAACTCGGACGCCGCGTTCGCGATCTTCGACGCGAAGGTCTCCCCACCGAAGAAGAGCGACCAGCTGAAGGCGCCCGACGTCGTGGACAGGATGATCGTGACCGCGATGGTCTCGCCGAGCGCGCGTCCCAGGCCGAGCATCGCCGCCGAGATGACTCCGGGCCGTCCGAACGGGAGCACCGCGATGCGGATCATCTCCCAGCGGGTCGCCCCCAGTGCGAGCGCCGCCTCCTTGTGCTCGTTCGGCGTCTGCTTGAAGACCTCGCGCGACAACGCAGTGATGATCGGCAGAATCATGATCGCCAGCACGATCGACGCCAGGAAGATCGTGCCCGCCTGCACCGAGGTCGGGGCGAACAACGGAATCCACCCGAAGACGCTCTTGAGGAAGTCCTGCAGCGGCTGCACGTACGCCATGAGCACCCGAGCGCCCCACAGGCCGAAGACGATCGACGGCACCGCGGCCAGCAGGTCGACGAGGTAGGCGAACGGCTTGGCGACACGAGCGGGGGCGTAGTGCGTCAGGTAGAGCGCGACCCCGATCGCGACCGGGACGGCAAACGCCATCGCGAGGATCGACGAGATGACCGTGACCCAGAGCAGCTGGGCGATGCCGAACCGGAGGTTCGTCGGGTCGGCGACGCTCCACTCACGGGAGCTGAGGAAGCTGGCCGTGTCGGCTGCGAGCGACGGCGACGCCTTCGTCACCAGGAACGCGCCGACGAGCACGACGAGCGCGACCACGATCCCGCTCGCGGACACCGCGAAGCCCCGGAAGATCCGGTCCGGCCCACGCCGTCGGCCACCGGTGAGGGCGACGTCGGGCGGCGGGCTGGTCGTGGTCACCATCGTCATCCTTCAGGTGGAGTACTGGGTGCTGTCGTACGCCGTCGTCCCGGCCCCTCGAGGAGAGACCGGGACGACGGCGTCGAGCAGTGCTGCGGTTTCCAGCCTAGGTCAGGCTCAGGCGATGGCTGCGATGGCCTTCACGACGTCTGCCTGAACACCGGTCGGCAGTGGCGCGTAGCCGATCCCGACGAGGCCCTTCTGCACGTCCGCCGAGGCGAAGTGCGCGAGGAATGCCTTGACCCCCTTCGTCAGGTTCGCGTCGAGACCCTTCGAGCAGACGATCTCGTAGGTGACGAGGACCACCGGGTAGGCCCCCGGCACCTTCGTCGCGTAGTCGAGCGTCAGGCTCAGGTCGTTGCCCTGGCCGGCACGCTTCGCCGTCGCGACGGCCTTGGCGACGGAGTCGGCGGTCAGCTCGACCGCGCCGGAGCCGTTGTCGATCTGCGCGACGCCGAGCTTGTTGTCCTTGGCGTAGGACCACTCGACGTACGTGATGCCACCCGGGGTCGTCTTGACGCCCTCGGCCACACCCGCGGACTTCTCGCGGCCCTCACCGGCGCCCGACTTCGGCCACGCCTTGGCGTGCGCGTCGGTCCAGACGCCGTTCGAGGCCGCCTTGAGGTACTTCGTGAAGTTGTCGGTCGTGCCCGACTCGTCCGAGCGGAAGAAGACGTGGATCGCGTCCGACGGCAGCGTCACGCCCGCGTTGAGCACAGCGATGGCGGGGTCGTTCCACGCCTTGATGTCGCCACGGAAGATCTTCGCGGTGACGTCGCCGTTCAGCACAAGCTTGTCCACGCCCGCGAGGTTGTACGCGACCGCGATCGGGCCGGTCACCATGGGCAGGTTCCAGGCGGGGTTGGCGGCGCAGCGGGTCGCCGCGGAGGCAACCTCGCCCTTGTCGGCGTTGAGCGCCGAGTCCGAGCCGGCGAAGTCGACCTGGGCTGCGGTGAACTGCGTGATGCCCGCACCGGAACCGGTGGGGTTGTAGTTGACAGTGATGTCGGGGCACACGGTGGCGAACGACGCGATGGCCTGCTCGATCGCGTTCTTCTGCGCCGACGAGCCCTCAGCGTTGATCTTTCCGCCGGTGCCGCAGTCGACAGCGGGTGCCGCGGCGGCCGAGGTCTGGCCTGCCGTCGAGGCCGCCGAGGTCCCGCTGCCGGCGGTGTTGTTGTCGGACCCACAGGCCGCGAGCGTCAGCGACGAGACGAGCACGACGCCGGCCACACTGGCCAGTCGTGCGAACTGCCGAACCTTCACGGGAATCCCTCTCCTGGTGCTTCAACGTCAGATGCCTCCGCGACCCGGAGGCGGCGGCGCACGGCCGAGACTAAGCAGGTCAGATGACCTGGAGGCCCGCGGAAGGTGAACCGCAGGTGAACGGTGGTCGACGAAGTGCCGTCAGGACGACGCGGCGTCGACGAGCTTGTAGCCGAGACCACGGACCGTCTGCAGGAGCACGGGGTTGGCCGGATCGGTCTCGATCTTGGCGCGCACGCGCTTGACGTGGACGTCGAGGGTCTTGGTGTCCCCCACGTAGTCCGACCCCCATACGCGGTCGATGAGCTGCCCGCGGGTCAGCACGCGCCCGGCGTTGCGCATCAGCAGCTCGAGCAGGTCGAACTCCTTCAGCGGGAACGCGACCAGCTCACCGTGGACGTGGACCGTGTGCCGTTCGACGTCCAGGCGCACCCGGCCGACGTCGAGCGTGCCCTCGTCGGCATCGGTCCCGACGTCACCGGCTCCGAGCCCGGACCGCCGCAGAACCGCCCGCACGCGAGCCAGCAGCTCGCGGAACGAGTAGGGCTTCGTCACGTAGTCGTCCGCGCCGAGCTCGAGGCCGACGACCTTGTCGATCTCGCCGTCCTTGGCGGTGAGCATGATGACCGGCACCTCGCTGCGCGCGCGCAGCCATCGGCACACCTCGGTCCCCGACATCCCCGGCAGCATCAGGTCGAGCAGCACGAGGTCGGCGCCGCCGTCCTGCCACGCCACCAGCGCGTCCGGGCCCGTCGCCGCCGTCACGACCTCGTAGCCCTCACGCGTCAGCTGATAGGTCAGCGGATCGCGGTACGACTCCTCGTCCTCGACCAAGAGGATGCGGGTCACAGCGTGCCTCCTGTCTGCACGGGGCCGTCGAGACCCTCGCCGTGCTGCGGGGTGACCGCCTGGGGCAGTCGCAGGGTGAAGGTCGAGCCCCGTCCGGGTCGCGACCAGACGGTCACGTCGCCGCCGTGATCGGCCGCCACGTGCTTGACGATACTCAGGCCGAGGCCGGTGCCGCCGGTGTCTCTCGACCGGGCCTGGTCGACCCGGTAGAACCGCTCGAAGACCCGGTCCTGCTCGGCCGGCTCGATCCCGATCCCCTGGTCGACGACCGCGAGCTCGACGAGGCCGTCGACGATGCGCACCCCGACCCCCACGTGGGTGCCCTCGGCCGAGTAGGCGACGGCGTTGTCCAGCAGGTTGCGCACGGCGGTCACGAGCAGCCCGTGGTCGCCGAAGACGACTGCCCCCGATGCCCCGCCGACGTCGAAGACCATGTGCTTCGCGCTGGCGTTCGTGCGCGCGCGATCCACCGACTCGGCGATCACGCCGTCGATGTCGATCGCCGAGATCTCCTCGAGCGCCCCGGCGACCTGCAGGCGCGACAGCTCGATGATCTCGTGGACCAGCGCCGAGAGCCGGGTGGCCTCCTTGCGCATCTGGCCCGCGAACCGGCGCACCGCCTCGGGGTCGTCGGCAGCGTCCTGGACCGTCTCCGCGAGCAACGACAGCGCACCGACGGGCGTCTTGAGCTCGTGCGAGATGTTCACGACGAAGTCACGGCGGATGGCCTCGAGGCGGCGCGCCTGGGTGCGGTCCTCGGCCAGGACGAGCAGGTGCTCGGGGCCGACGTGCGCGACCCGGACCTGCAGCATGAGGGTGCCGCGGCCGAGCGGACCGCGCGGCAGCTCGAGCTCCTCGTCGCGGATCGCCCCGGTGCGGCGCACATCGGTGATGAGGTCACGGATCGCCGCGTGCACGATCCGGCCGTCGATCACCACGCCGAGCGCGTAGGCGGGCGGGCTCGCGCGCACGACCCGGTCGTCACCGTCGAGGACGACCGCCGCGGAGCGCAGCACCGCGAGCACGCGGACGAGACCCTCGTCGAGCTCGGGGACGGGCTGCTCGGGCATGGCGTGCTGCGCGCGCTCGCTCAGGCGAAATGCGAGCACGGCACCGCCGCCCGTCACGAGCCCGACCAGTCCCGCGAGAACGACCGCCGCCCCTTCGATTCCTTGCACGCCCGTCAGGGTACGGTCAGCGGACCGCCGATCTCACGCGCGGACCGGTCGCTCACCTGATGTTCACCAGGGAACGGGACGACGTTCACCTGGTCGTGGGATCCTGAGGCTTGGGCACTGAGAGAGGGAACACATGCGCAGGATCTTCGACGCCGACCTGAAGCAGCTCGGCGACGACCTCGCCGTGATGAGCGGCCTCGTCGAGCGAGCCATCAGCAGGGCGGGCACCGCACTGATGACTGCCGACCTGCAGCTCGCCGAGTCGGTGATCGCCGACGACGCCGCGATCGACGCGATCAACCGCGAGCTCGACGAGCGGTGCATCCTCCTGCTCGCCCAGCAGCAGCCGGTCGCCACGGACCTGCGCATCATCGTCTCCGCGCTGCGGATGAGCGCGACGCTCGAGCGCATGGGCGACCTCGCCCGGCACATCGCCCAGGTCGCGCGGCTCCGATACCCGCACGAGGCGATCCCGCACGGCCTCAAGGGGACGTTCACGAAGATGCACGACGCCGCGACCGACGTCGCCGGCCGCACGACGGTGCTGCTCCATACGCACGACCTCGACGCCGCCAAGGCGATCGAGCGCGACGACGACACTCTCGACGACCTGCACAGCGACACGTTCACAGCGATGCTCTCGAGCGACTGGACCGGGACGCCGCAGGAGACCGTCGATGTGACGCTCGCCGGCCGCTACTACGAGCGGTTCGGCGACCACGGAGTGTCGATCGCACGCCGCGTGACCTACCTCGTGACGGGCGAATTCGCCGAGGACCTCCGCGGCGAGCGCTGACGCTACCGAGGCTGGGCTCTTGCTGGACCGAACGACCCCGGCCGTGCGTCCTGCCTACTTGCCCTGGTTCGCCACGGCCTTGATCGACTCGGCGGCGGCCTCGGGGTCGAGGTACTCCCCACCCTTGAGGAGTGGCTTCAGGGTCGCCTCATCGAGCTCGTAGCGCAGCGGGATGCCGGTGGGGATGTTGATCCCCGCGATGGTCTCGTCGTCGACGTCGTCGAGATACTTGACGATCGCGCGGATCGAGTTGCCGTGCGCAGCGACGAGCACCGTCTTGCCTTTCTGCAGGTCTGGGACGATGTCGCTGTGCCAGTACGGCAGCGCACGCTCGAGGACGTCCTTGAGGCACTCGGCCCGCACGACGGGCGCGTCGGCGTACCGCGGGTCCGTGTCCTGCGAGAACTCCGAGCCCAGGTCCACGAGGGGCGGCGGTACGTCGTACGAGCGACGCCAGAGCATGAACTGCTCCTCGCCGTACTCGTCGCGGATCTGCTTCTTGTCCTTGCCCTGCAGCGCGCCGTAGTGGCGCTCGTTCAGGCGCCAGCTGCGCTTGACGGGGATCCAGTGGCGGTCGGCCACGTCGAGGGCCAAGTTCGCGGTCGTGATGGCGCGGCGCAGGAGGGACGTGTGCACGACGTCGGGGAGCACGCCGGCGTCCGTGAGCAGCGAACCACCGCGCAGCGCCTCGGCGACACCCTTCTCGGACAGCGGGACGTCCACCCAGCCGGTGAACAGGTTCTTGGCATTCCACTCGCTCTCGCCGTGGCGGAGCAGCACGAGGGTGTAGGTCATGGGTTCATCCTGCCCCACGGAGCAGGGGGTTGGACGGGGACGTTCGACCCCTGAACGGGCCTGGTCAGGCGCGGCGGTGGGCGTCGGCGAGCGCGTACACCTTGAGCACCTGCTCCGCCGCGGCATCCCAGCCGAAACGTTCGGCCACGCGTCGGGCGCCGACGGCCAGCCGTGCGCGCGCGCCCGTGTCGGCCAGGTGGTCGGCGATCGCGTCCGCCCACACCGCCGGGTCGTGGCCGGGGACGAGCGTGCCCGAGACTCCGTCGGCCACGACCGAACGCAGCCCGCCGACAGCGGCCGCGAGCACCGGGGTCCCGCGCGCCTGCGCCTCGATGGCGACCAGGCCGAACGACTCGCTCCGCGAGGGCATCGCCACGACGTCGGCCGCGCGGTACCACCGCGCGAGCTCGGTGCGGGGCACGGGTGGACGCAGCACCACGTCGCCGCCGACGCCGGTCGCCGCCGCGAGGGCTGCCAGCTCACGGACCGCGGTCAGCCGCCCGCTCGGCCCGCCGAGGACGACGAGCAGTGGGACCGGTCGACCTGTGGCGGCGAGCACACCCAGGGCGCGCACGAGCACGTCGGGGCCCTTGAGCGGCTGGACGCGGCCGGCGAACAGCACGATGGCGCGGTCCAGCGGGAGCCCGAGGGCCTTGCGCGCCGCCGCGCGTGCGTGGGGTCCCCCGGGGGTGAACACGTCCAGGTCCACGCCCGGTGCCACGACGTGCACGAGCGCCGGGTCGGCGTCGTACAGCTCGACGAGGTCGTGCGCCTCCTCGGCCGTGCTCGCCACGAGCGCATCGGCCGCGGCGACCACCTGCTCCTCGCCGATGATCCTGCCGTCGGGCTCAGCAGTGTCCCCCGGTGCGAGCGCCGCGTTCTTCACGCGCGCCATGGTGTGCATGGTGTGCACGAGCGGGACCTCCCACCGGTCGGCCGCGAGCCAACCGACCTGGCCCGACAACCAGTAGTGGGAGTGGACGACGTCGTACCAGCCGGGCCTGCGCGCTGCCTCGGACCGCAGCACGCCCGCCGTCATCGCGCACAGCTGGCCGGGCAGGTCGTTCTTGTCGAGACCCTCGAACGGGCCCGCGGGCACGTGGTGCACAAGCACGGGCGGCACGACGCCGGGCTCGACACCCTCGGCCAGCAGCACCGCGCGGGCGCCCTCGGGCGTCAGCGGCGTGCCATGCGCGTCCACGCCCTTGAGCAACGCGGTCTCGGGCTGGGCCGACGACGTCGCGCGCGTGAAGATCTCGACGCGCGCGCCGCGGCGTGCCAGCGCCTGCGAGAGCTCCGAGACGTAGACGTTCATGCCGCCCGCGTCGCCCGTGCCCGGCTGGTCGAGCGGCGACGTGTGCACCGACAGCATCGCGATGCGCGGCTGCTCGAGGCTCACGAAGGCTCCTGCGGGGGGATCGGGGGCAAGGGGAGGGTCAGGGAACGCACCTACCTCATTGTCACCCCGCATCATTGTCACCCGCACCCGCACCCGCACCCGCACCCCGGCGTCCCGATCTCCGCGGCCGCGCACGAGGCGAGCGACTCAGGCCGCCGGCACGACGCAGGCCGGCGCGGGCAGCGGGAGCACGGACGCGACGACCCACGGAACCGTGCCCTCACCCGGTCGGAGCGCCACAAGCACGTCGCCCACCTGCGCCGCAACGACGACGGTCCCGTCCACGAGCGCGAAGTGCCGCGGCCACGCTCCCGGCAACGCGGTCGCACCGTCGGCGACGAGCGTGCCGTCCGCGACCACGGAGTACCCGACGAGCACGTCGCTCGTGCGCACCGCGACGAGCAGCCGATCATCGTCGAGCTCGACATGCGACGGCAGGACCCGGTGGCTCGCTGGGCCGCCGGGGACCTGGCCGAGCGGGCCGGGCGGCGGACCCGCGGGCAACGACTGCACGAGCGTGCCCGATGCCGTGACCGGGTCCCACGCGAGCACGTGCACGCACACGTCGAGCTCGCCCACCACGTAGGCGGTCCGGCCGTCCGGAGCGAACACCAGGTGGCGAGGGCCCGTTCCCGGCGGGAGCGTAGCGGCGATCCCAGCCGCAGCGAGCAGGCCGGACGCGGTGTCGCGCGCATACCTGCGCAGCTCGTCCGTGCCGAGGTCCGCGACGACCACGAACTGCCCACCCGGGGCGATCGCCACGAAGTGCGCGTGCGGGCCGTCCTGCCGGCTCGCGTCCGGTCCCGAACCCGCATGCCCGAAGACCTGCACCGGGCCGCTCTGCGCGCGCACCTCGACGGTGAACCGCCCGTCCGCATCGAGCGGCAGGACACCGAGCGTGCCCGAGGAGTAGTTCGCGACGTACAAGGTGCGCGCGTCGGGAGCGAGGAGCAGGTGGCACGGGTCGGCGCCACCCGAGTCGACGACGTCGAGCACGGCGAGCGGGCCAGGCGCGGGGTCGTGGGGCGCCGGGTCGACCGACGTGCGGGACGGCTCCGAGAACGCGGTCACCGTGCCCGCCGTGAGCTCACCGACGGCGTACAGCACGCGCCCCGACGGGTGCGCCGCGACGAACGACGGCGACGGTGTGACAGCGACCAGCTCGGCGCCGCCGAAGGTCCCCGACCCGGCGTCGAGCTCGACCCGCCAGATCCCCTCGCCGAGCCCCGCGGGACTGCCCGCCCCGGCCGCGGGATACGTGCCGACCCACAGAGACGTGCGTGCGCTGGTCACGCGCGCATCCTAGGCGGTCCGGAACGACGACGCCGGACCCCGCATGGTGCGGGGCCCGGCGTCGGGGTCGAGCGGGCGTGTCGGTCAGCTGTTGCCGGCGCGACGCTTGTTGAGCAGGTCGAACGCCACCGCAAGGAGCAGCACGAGGCCCTTGATGGCCTTCTGCCAGGACGGGTCGACGCTCATGATCGACAGGCCCATGTTGAGGACGCCCATGATGAGCGCACCGATCATGGCGCCCGAGACCTTGCCGACACCGCCGGTGACGGCCGTGCCACCGATGAAGCACGCCGCGATCGCGTCGAGCTCATAGGTGTCGCCGGCTGCGGCGACAGCTGCACCGGCCCGTGAGGTCGTCACGACGGCCGCGACGGCCGCGAGGACGCCGATGTTCACAAAGACACCGAAGTTGATCCGGCGCGTGTTCACACCGGACATGATCGCGGCATTGAGGTTGCCACCGATCGCGTAGATGTGCCGGCCGAAGACCGTCCGGCCGAGCACGAACGTGTACGCCACGATGAGGACGCCGACGATGATCAGGACGATCGGCATGCCGTTGCTGCCCGAGAGCAGCCACGTGAGGTAGCCGAGCAGGACCGCGAACAGGACGAGCTTGCCGACGAACGCCGCGAAGGGCTCGACCGCGAGGTCGTGCTTGCGCAGCGTCATGCGGGCGCGAGCCTGCGAGTACACCAGACCGAGCAGCGCTAGCAGGCCGATCGCCAGCGTGACGATGTCACGGCCGGCCATGAACCCGAAGGAGTTCGGCAGGTACCCGTTGCTGATCGCGTTGAAGCCCGGCGGCAGCCCAGCGATCGTCGAACCGACGATCACGATCGCCAGCCCGCGAAAGATGAGCATGCCCGCCAGGGTGACGATAAAGGCCGGGATGCCGACGTAGGCGACCCAGTAGCCCTGCCAGGCGCCCACGAGCGCACCGACGACGAGGCCGAGGAGCACCGCGACGAGCCACGGGAGACCCCACGTCTCCATGGCGATCGCGACGATGCCACCGATGAAGGCGACGATCGAGCCCACCGAGAGGTCGATGTGGCCGGCCACGATCACCATGACCATGCCGATCGCCAGGATCATCACGTACGCGTTCTGCTGCACCAGGCTCGCGACGCTGTCCGGCATCAGCAGCAGGCCTTTGGTCAGGATCTCGAACAGGATGACGATCGCGACGAGCGCACCCCAGATCCCGTACTGGCGCACGTTCTTGCCGAGGTATTCGGTGACGGCGGTCATCGCGGCGTCCCTGCCTTCTCCTGGGTCATGAGCAGCATGAGCGACTCCTGCGTCGCCTCCGCCCGAGGGAGCTGGCCGGTCACGCGACCTTGGCTCAGCGTGTAGATGCGGTCGCACATGCCGAGCAGCTCGGGAAGCTCGGACGAGATGAAGACGACCGACTTACCGGCGTCGGCCATGCGGTTGATGATCGTGTAGATCTCGTACTTCGCACCGACGTCGATCCCGCGGGTCGGCTCGTCGAGGATCAGCACGTCCGGGTCGGCGAAGATCCACTTGCTCAGGACAACCTTCTGCTGGTTGCCACCCGAGAGCTTCCCGACGATGGCTTCGACCGTCGGCGCCTTGATGTTCAGCTCCTTGCGGTACCGCTCCGCGACGAGCACCTCCTCCTCGCGGTCGACGACCCCGCGCCGGGAGATCTTGCCGAGCGCCGCCGCGCTGATGTTGCGCTTGATGTCCTCGATGAGGTTGAGGCCGTACCGCTTGCGGTCCTCGGTCGCGTAGACGATGCCATGAGCGATCGCCTCCCCGACCGTGCGGGTGTGGATCTCCTTGCCGTCCTTGAAGACCTTGCCCGAGGCGTTCGACCCATAGGTCCGGCCGAAGACGCTCATCGCGAGCTCGGTCCGGCCTGCGCCCATGAGCCCGGCAAGGCCGATGACCTCGCCCCGGCGCACGCTGATCGACGCGCCGTCCACGACCTTGCGGCCCTGGTCGATCGGGTGGTGGACGGTCCAGTTCTCGATGCGCAGGACCTCGGCGCCGATGTTCGGCTCGCGCTCCGGGAAGCGGTCGTCGAGCGATCGTCCGACCATCGGACGGATGATCCGCTCCTCGGTGATCTTCTCAGCGCCGCGCATGTCGAGGGTCTCGATCGTCTTGCCGTCACGGATCACGGTGGTGCGGTCCGCGATCGCAGCGATCTCGTTGAGCTTGTGCGAGATGATGATCGAGGTGATGCCCTGGCCTTTGAGGCTCCGCACCAGGTCGAGCAGGTGAGCACTGTCCTCGTCGTTCAACGCTGCGGTCGGCTCGTCGAGGATCATCAGCTTGACGCGCTTGGACAACGCCTTCGCGATCTCCACGAGCTGCTGCTTGCCGACTCCGATGTCCTTGATCTTGGTGTCGGGTGCCTCGGACAGACCGACGCGTGCGAGCAGCTTGGCCGCCTCGGCGTTCGTCTTGTTCCAGTCGATGACCCCGCGCTGCGACTGCTCGTTCCCGAGGAAGATGTTCTCGGCGATCGACAGGTACGGGCTCAGGGCGAGCTCCTGGTGGATGATGACGATGCCGCGGCGCTCGCTGTCGCGGAGGGTTCGGAACTCGCAGACCTCGTCCTCGAAGACGATGTCTCCCTCGTAGCTGCCGTGCGGGTACACACCCGACAGCACGTTGACGAGTGTCGACTTGCCCGCGCCGTTCTCGCCGCAGATCGCGTGCACCTCGCCACGGGCGACAGTCAACGTCACGTCCTGGAGCGCTTTGACGCCCGGGAACAGCTTGGTGATCCCGCGCATCTCAAGAATGGTGTTGTCGGTCGACATCTGAGCCTGCCGTCTGCTGTCGTGGGGATGGGTCGCGGTGCCGCCGGGGCCGCACCCGGGCGATATCCCCTCGGGTGCGGCCCCAGCGGCCAACGCTCACTCTCAGAGGCCGAGGTCTGCAGCCTTGTAGAACTTCGAGTCCACGAGCGACTTCGTGATGTCGGCCTTGTCGTTCGTGACGACCTGCGGCGGGAGCAGGAAGGTCGGGACGACCTTCTTGCCGTTGTCGTAGGTCTTCTCGTCGTTGACGGTGACCTTCTCGCTCTTGACGATCTGGTCGACCATCTTGGCAACCTGGTCACCCAGCGTGCGGGTGTCCTTCCAGACAGTCATCGACTGCTTGCCGACGAGCATGTTCTTGACGTTGGCCTTGTCAGCGTCCTGGCCCGTGACGATCGGCCAGTCGGCGCCGGCCTTGTAGCCCTTCGCATCGAGCGACTGCTCGATGCCGAGCGCCAGCGAGTCGTTCGGCGACAGGACGACGTTGACCTTCTTGTCCTGGTAGAACGAGTTGAGGCGGTTGTCCATCTCGGACTGCGCGGTCTCGGACTTCCAGCCCTGGATGCCAATCTTGGTCCAGTCGGCGTCCGACGCGGGCGCCTTGCCCGACGGGACGACGAGCTGGCCCTTGTCGACGTACGGCTTGAGGACGTCCCACGCGCCGGAGAAGAAGAACTTGGCGTTGTTGTCGTCCGGGGAGCCCGCGAACGGCTCGAGGTTGAACGGGCCCTTGCCGTCCTTGAGGCCGAGCTTGGACTCGATGAACTGGCCCTGGAGCTGGCCGACCTTGTAGTTGTCGAACGTCGCGTAGTAGTCGACGTCCGCGGTGCCGTTGATCAGCCGGTCGTAGGCGATCACGGCGATCTTCTTCGCCTTGGCCTGCGCGAGCACCGGGCCGAGCGCGGTGCCGTCGATGGACGCGATCACCAGGACCTTGGGGTTCTGGTTGATCATGTTCTGCAGCTGCGTGATCTGCTGCTCGACCTTGTTGTCCGCGTACTGCAGGCTCGTGGTGTAGCCGGCCGCCTTGAGCAGCTCCTCGAGGTGCGCGCCGTCGTTGTTCCAGCGCTCGAGGCTCTTGGTTGGCATCGCGATACCGATGAGGCCACCCGCGGCGGCAGCGGTGCTTCCGGCGGTTGTGCCCGAGGTGGTGTCCCGCGTGCTGCTGCACGCGCTGGTCCCGACGAGCAGGAGCGCAGCTCCAGCAACCGCCGCGACGATCTGTGTCTTCCTGAGCGACATCGTTGTCTGATCCTTCCTCCCGCCGACCGGACCACCCGGCGGCGTCAGGAGCGCACCAGTGCGCCCCCGTCGACGGGGGACGCGCAGGTCCTCCGATGGACCTGAGTGTCGCTCCGTCGTCGAGCTTCGAGCCGTGGGGCTCTATTTGTTGCTGCGCTGAATTTAGGACGTGAACCCAAGGGTCCGCAAGCAGCTACAGGGTGCAAGTTGGTCACGATCGCGCAACATCTGGGTTACGGCAGGGGGTTCGCGCCGTGCGGTCAGGCGCCTTCAGCCACCCAGGCGACCGGGTCGGCGACGACCGTCCGGAGCTCGGCGATCGCTCCCCCGGTCATCGCGGGATACTCCCCGGCGCGTGCGACCTGGACCTCAACGGGGGACCAGGGGGCGAAGATCACGCACCGCTCGAGCTGCTCCTCGACGGCCTCGCGCACGAACGGATAGATCTCCGAGAAGCGTCCGCCGAGCACGATCATGCCGACGTCCACGACGTTGACGACGTTCGCGAGCACCACTCCGACCGCCGTGCCACCGCGCCGCAACGACTTGAGCGCGGCCGCATCTCCCGCCTCGGCGGCGCGCACGAGATCGCCGAGGGGCGCGGTCGGGTCGAGGCCCGCCCGGCGCATGAGCGCGTCCTGGCCCGCATAGTCCTCGAGCGTGCGTCGACCGGCGCGCGGTGCGCCGTCGTCTGCCTCGGTCGCGGCGAACGCGTCGACGACGGTGTGGCCGATCTCACCGCTCCAGCCGTGCCGGCCCGCAAAGATCTCGCCGTCGAGGACGATTGCCCCGCCGATCCCGACCTCGCCCGAGACATACACGAAGCTCGCGCGGCCGCCGTCGCGCCGCGCGACCGCCTCGGCGAGCGCCGCCAGGTTGGCCTCGTTCGCCAGCGACGGCGGGAAGCCACCAAGCACCGGGTGGGTCGTCAGCAGCCCGACGACATCCACGTCCCGCCAGCCGAGGTTCGGCGCGTAGCGCAGCGGACCGGTGACCCGGTCGACCAGACCGGGCAGTGCGAGGGCCGTGCCGGCCACCCGGACGCCGTCGGCACTGAGGTTGGCAAGCACGCGCCCTGCGATGCGCGCGAGACGGTCGAGCACCACCTCCGGACGGCTGTTGCGGAAGTTGTCGATCTCGACGACCTCGGTGAGCACGCGACCGGCGAGGTCGACAGCACGCACGCCCAGGTAGTCCACGTTGACCTCCATGCCGACCCCCGCCACCGTCGCGCGGGCCGGAGCGAGGGGCACGGCGGGGCGGCCGACCCTGCGAGCCTCGCGCGTCACGGGCGCCGCCAGCTCGATGACCAGCGAGGCGTCGATGAGCTGGTCCACGAGCCCGGACACCGTCGCGCGCGCGAGTCCGGTGGCGGCCGAGATGTCGGCCCGCGAGACCGGCCGGATGGCGTCGACGACCTTTTGCAGCGTGAGGCTCAGGTTGTGCTCGCGCAACGACTCCTGCCGAGCCGCGCGTCCCGCGGTCCGCACGCGAGCCCCCGCGTGCTGCAAGGGGGCGGTCGATCCCGAGGACGTCGCCGCTGGAAGGCGGGGCACGATCGGTGACGACATCCCCGACGACCAGGGGCGGAGGTCGCCCGACGATCTGCCGCGCACTGGGCTCCGGCCCGGCTCGGGCATCTGGTGGTCGGGCATGACTTGACCCTAGTGCCTCAGTTGCATAAGTTCAGCGGTACAACAAATTTGGCGGATCTCGTGGATGGAGAGCCCGATGGCGCACAAGGCCACCCCTGAAGACAAGTTCTCGTTCGGTCTGTGGACCATCGGCTGGGAGGCCCGCGACCAGTTCGGAGACGCGACCCGGCCGGCGCTCGACCCGGTCGAGTCGGTGCACCAGCTCGCGAAGCTGGGCGTCGCGCACGTGACTTTCCACGACGACGACGTCGTCCCGTTCGGCTCCGACGCCGCGAGCCGCGACGCGATCCTGGCGCGCTTCAAGCGCGCGCTCGATGAGACCGGCATCACTGTCGAGATGGTCACGACCAACACGTTCAGCCACCCGATCTTCAAGGACGGCGCGTTCACGTCGAACGACCGGCGCGTGCGCCGCTACGGCCTGCGCAAGGTCATCCGCAACGTCGACCTTGCCGCCGAGCTCGGTGCCGCGACGTTCGTCATGTGGGGCGGACGCGAGGGTGCGGAGTACGACTCGGCGAAAGACCTCAAGGCCGCGCACGACCGTTACCGCGAGGGCATCGACACCGTCGCCGGCTACATCAAGGACAAGGGCTACGACCTCAAGATCGCGATCGAGCCCAAGCCGAACGAGCCGCGCGGCGACATCCTGCTCCCCACGGTCGGCCACGCGCTCGCGTTCATCGCCGAGCTCGAGCACGGCGACATCGTCGGCCTCAACCCGGAGACCGGCCACGAGCAGATGGCCGGCCTGAACTACACCGGCGGACTCGCCCAGGCGCTGTGGTCCGGGAAGCTCTTCCACATCGACCTCAACGGTCAGAAGTCGATCAAGTACGACCAGGACCTGGTGTTCGGTCATGGCGACCTGTTCTCCGCGTTCGGCACGGTCGACCTGCTCGAGAACGGCTTCCCGAGCGGCGGCCCGCGGTACGACGGCCCACGTCACTTCGACTACAAGCCGTCGCGCACCGAGGACATGGCCGGCGTCTGGGAGTCCGCCGCGGCGAACATCCAGGCCTACCTGATCCTCAAGGAGCGCGCACTCGCGTTCCGCGGCGACCCCGAGGTCCAGGCGGCGCTCGAGGAGGCCGGCGTCTACGAGCTGGCCCAGCCGACGATCGCCGAGGGCGAGACCCTCGACGACCTCCTGAACGACCGCTCGACCTTCGAGGACCTCGACGTCGAGGACGTCGCCAAGCGCGGCTTCCACTTCGTCCGCCTCAACCAGCTCGCGCTCGAGCACGCGCTCGGCGCCCGCTGACCCGCACGCAAGCACTGGCACACCCCGCTCGACCGCGACGTGGGCCCCCCCCCCCCCCGGGGGGGCGGGGCCCCTTGTGCCCAGAGTGGACCCCCCCAAAAACCACGCGCCCGCGGGGGGGG